>JAHDIA010000576.1 GCA_020631035.1 Chitinophagales bacterium
ATTTGACTGTTTTGATTACTGGAGAAAGTGGGGTAGGGAAAGAAGTGTTCTCCAAGATCATTCACCAACAAAGTGCTAGAAAACACAACAATTTTATAGCTGTCAATTGTGGAGCCATACCCGAAGGCACCATAGACTCTGAATTGTTTGGACACGAAAAAGGAGCTTTTACAGGTGCTTCTGACAAAAGAACAGGTTACTTTGAATACGCCGATACTGGGACTATCTTTTTGGACGAAGTAGGCGAAATGCCAGCCAGTACCCAATCCAGATTGTTAAGAGTATTGGAATCAGGAGAGTTTTTGAAAGTGGGTTCTTCCAAGGTTTTGAAGACAGATGTGCGCATAGTAGCAGCCACCAATGTCGATTTGGTACAAGCCATCGAAAAAGGAAAATTTAGAGAAGACCTCTATTATCGTTTAAATACCGTTCCTATATATGTACCACCTTTGAAAGATCGAAAGGAGGATGTTTATTTGTTGTTTAGAAAATTTACTGTAGACTTTGCAGAAAGACAGAATAGTCAGCCCATACAGTTGGATGCAGAAGCACAGTCTTTGCTCAAAAACTATCACTGGCCAGGCAATGTGAGAGAACTCAAAAACATAGCTGAACAAATGTCCGTTTTGGCATCAAACAGAATGGTTGGAGTAGATGAATTGATGGGCTTTTTACCCAATGGGGGGCAACGAACTTCCAATTTGCCCGTTTTACATGAAATGGCGAATCCCCAAGGTGGAGGCGGTGGTATGAATATGTCAGAAAGAGAAATTTTGTACAAATTGCTGTTTGATATGCGCAAAGATTTGAACGACCTCAAACAGTTTATTTTGCAAATGGCCCAACGTGGGGAGTTTTCTATCAATGACATTGCCCAAAGTGGGATTTTTAATGAGGTGATTCCACAACAAAGTACAGCAGGGCAAAGTCCAATGTCACCCAATGTAACAGATGTGCCAGGAGAGGTTATCAAGCCCATAGTATTGAGTGCCCGTACAGGTTCAGACAATTTTATACAAGAAGAAAATGCAGAGATTGTCGAAGAATCGCTCTCCATTGCTGAAAAAGAAAAGGAACTGATTCGCAAAGCTCTTAAAAAGCACAAGGGCAAACGCAAAAATGCCGCACAAGATTTGGGCATATCGGAAAGGACACTTTATAGAAAAATAAAAGAATATCAAATTGCTGAATAATAAGTTGAGTAATAAGTATCGTAAATGGCAAAAAAATTTGTAATATTATGTTGTCTAACAATGTTGTCACTGACATCTTGTGGGATATATACTTTTTCAGGTGCATCTATTGAGCCAGGAACCAAAACCGTTTTTGTGGATGTGTTTCCCAATAGAGCCCAAATTGTTGCGCCCATATTGAGCCAAGCATTTACCGAAAAATTGCAAGATAAATTTGTCAATGAAACAAACTTAGAGCTACTCAATACAGAAGCAGACCTCAATTTTTCGGGCTTTATTTCAAGGTATACTGTTAGACCTGTAGCTTCTGCAGACAATGATATAGCAGAATTGAACCGATTGACCATTACAGTTAGTGTCAAGTATCAAAACACCATTAATGAGGATGTATGGGAAAGTTCTTTTAGCGGATACCAAGACTTCGAGAAGTCAACGAATCTAAAAGACATTGAAGATGATCTGATTGACGAAATTTGTCAACAAATAGCAGATGACATCTTTATCAAAGCCCTAGTAAATTGGTAAATTATGATGAACAAGCAAGCCGTAATTAATTTGTTGAAGGACCATTCCTTGCTGACGCAATACAATTTTGAGCATTTGTATCAGTTATCGGAACAATACCCACATTTTAAGGCACTCAAATTTTTGGTTGCTAAAAAAGCCCAACAATCTAAAGGAGACAATCCCGATTTGCTCCATAAAGTGGCAACAGGTGTCAACAACAGACATCTGCTCTACCGTACCCTATTGCTAGAAAATCCAGATGTATATTATGAACAAGTAACCCAAGATTACTTCGCAAGTTTGGATGATAATACCACACATAGTCAAGAGGTGCCAGATGATACCCCAACCGAAGTCTTACCAAGTCCTTCAGAAAAGCTCGTATTTGATGAGCTAAAAGAAAAAATGCCTAAAACACAAGAAGGAGTAGACTATCAAAATGTGCTTACTGAAGATTTGACCCAAAGCACAATGTCTGTTATTTCTCAAAAACAGGTAGAATACGATTTGGAAGCACTCAAGAATGACAAAGAACACTACAATTTAGATGAGATCAACAAGACTAGTACCTTGGGAGAAGAAGCACTCCTTATCAATAAAGAGGCCCGAAAGGCGGTATTGAGTGATCTGGAAAACCTCAAATCCAAATCACAAAAAGGGGAAGAGAAAAAGAGCGACAATAAACTAGGCAAGACAGCACGTACTAAAGGTGGATATGAGACAGAATCCAATGATGAATTAATTGAAAGCATCAAAGATAAAATAGCCCGCTTTAATAAGAGAAAACAGGCAGGAGTGTACAACAATATGGGAGGGCGAGAGAATATGTCTGAAGAAGACATAAAAAAAATGATCAATGCAGACAAAAAGAACCTCTCAGAGATTCACCAGTATATGGATGAAACTTATGGGGGGATCAAAGAGCCTAAACCAAGCTTTAATCCCCAAAAAAATGCACAAAAAAGCTCAAAGGTCGAATTGAGCGATGCCACAGAAACCCTAGCCAAGGTATACGAAAAACAAGGAGCCATCCACAAAGCAATTGAAGTTTACAAGCAATTAAGTTTGAAATTTCCAGAAAAAAGTGCTTATTTTGCAGATCGAATCGACCTTTTAAAGAAAATGAGTTAAAAAAATGTATGCATTTATAACAATATTAATCATTATAGTCTGTCTTTTAATCATCGGTATAGTCTTGGTCCAAAACCCCAAAGGTGGTGGTTTAGGTGCTGGATTTGGCGGTGGCGGCGGTGGCGGCGGTGCTTTAGGCGGAGTGCAAAAAACAACCGACTTCCTCGAAAAAGGTACTTGGGCTTTGGCAATTGCTTTGCTTGTTTTAAGTATCATTTCGACCATTGCCATTGACAAAAACAATAGAGTAGACACTTTCCAAAGTGATACAGAAGTCTTAGACAGACTCGAAGAATAAACAAGTATAGCTGTCTCTATATTTATACTGCCCGAAGCCATCCAACAAAAAAAGCTTCGGGTTTTGTGGTATAGGTCCCACCCAATGAATTAAGATGAATCATTTTCAATATTTCCTATTAATTTGCCTATTAGCCTCCCCTAATGGTTTACAGGCTCAGTGTTCAGCTAGTGGCGGTTTGCTTTTGAACTCACAAGAAGCAATCGATGCTTTTAACTGTAATTCAGTAGAAAGCGACTTGATTATTGAAGGCGAAGACATTACCAACCTAAATGGATTGTCTGAATTGACCACCATTAAAGGAGATTTTTTGATAAGATACACATCCATCACCTCCTTTGCTGGTTTGAACAATCTGACAAATATAAATTCCTTTAGAATTATAGACAATAATCAATTGCTCAATTTAGAAGGTTTGGAAAATATAACCGAGGTAAATGGAAACCTTAGTATTGACGGTAATAATAGCCTACTGAGTCTAGATGGGCTGGATAATCTGGGGGTAGTTACAGAAGAGTTTTCAATTGGAGGCAACAATCAATTGGTAGATTTATCAGCCTTAGGAAAGATTGGGGGGATAGGTAGATCTTTGATAATTGATCACAATGCAGAACTGACTGAAATCAATGGATTCCACCAATTGCTAGGCATTGGCTTGGAGGATGGCTTGTTAAGGATTCTCAAAAATCCCAAGCTCAGTAGTCTCGCAGGATTTGCCAATCTAAAAACGGTTCAAAATTTAGATATTTCTAAAAATGATGTATTAACGAGTCTAGAAGGTTTGAACGAATTGAAAAATGTACAACAAAAAATGTGGATCGTACAAAACCTACAACTCAAAAATTTGTATGCTTTGTCATCGCTGGAATCAGTGGGAACAGATTTAAGTCATGAATTGAGTATTCATGACAACCCACAACTAGAAGACATCAATGGTTTAGCCAATCTACACACAATTAGTGGCGATTTTTTTATGCAGGACAATGTTTCACTTCTTAACTGTTGTGTTGTCCTTTGTTGGGAAGACATCATACAAGGAAGCATCAGCATCTACAATAATGGGGACAATTGTATGACTTACTATGAGCTCCCGTCTACTTGTGATGAGCCAGATTGTAGCACATTGGCATCCATTCAAAAACTTGATTTACAAGTCCAACAGACCTATCCCAATCCCACCTCAAAGAATCTCAATATTTCATTTGTAGCTTTGGAAAACAATACGCTTAGCTACCAAATATTCAATAGAAAAGGGCAATTAATGGAGCTTCAATCCTTACAAGCTC
>JAHDIA010000577.1 GCA_020631035.1 Chitinophagales bacterium
GGACCACCGAAATGTCGGACCACCGCTGTCCGTTTCTATGGTAATGTTCGTAGACAAGGCATGCCTTGTCTCTACGTCCATCACCATATCCACTACTATTGGCGGTTCGACGATTCGACATAGATGGCATGTTTGGTCCCTTGTTGGATGGGAAATTTATTATGGATACATGTTTTGGGGAATGAATGGTTTTGGGGCGAATGGTTTTTGGGGCAAACGGTAGACTACTCCCCTTTTATTATCAGTCAAAGGACCCGACTTATATTTTTGTTTTAAAGCTTCTAGAAGTTGCACATTGGGTTTAACTCCCTTTAGTTCCAAACGCAATCCTGTATACCACTGATCAAAACAGCTTTGGGCAATCATATCATACATGAAATTGACAACGTTGTCTGCTTCTTTTACCCATTCGACTTCGTTTAGATTTTCATTCCAATCGTCATTGTTGTGGTAAACGGGTGGGTTGTCTCCTTCCGTTAAACGGACATACCAAGCGACCACTCCTTGGTTTTCGACTGCTATACGTAAATAGCCTTGTTGGCACTCTTCGGGATCGCCCAAGGCTTGTAACTTTGCCACTTCGTCTGTGATGTTGTTGCTCACCAAATCATCTTCGGTAAACTCTCTAAATTTTTGGCTAATGCCTTCCATCAAAAACAATTCACGAACTGCATTGGGAAAACGGACTCCACAAGCAGCTTCCCGTTCCTTTAAAATTGCTTCATATTGGTTTAAATTTAGCTTGTTCAACTGAAGCAAATCTACCAGTGCGGTATGGTATTGTATACTCATTATTGGTGGTAAATTATATTTACAACATTTCTATCAACTGAATGTAATTCCCGCAAGTATCGTCCAATACGGCAATCTTGGCACTTCCAACATTGGTGGGTTCCATACTAAATGTCACCCCCAATTCTTTCAAACGTTTGTATTCGGCTTCAAGATTGTCTACATCGAATTGGGTCCAAGGAATTTTTGCTTCAAACAATGCTTCTTGGTATACCTTCGAAGGCTCAAAATGAAGTGGTGCGGGTTCTAGCAACAACTCGGGACCATCTTGTTCTTCACTTGATACCAGAGTCAACCATCTCTTGTCCTCGCCCAATGGAATGTCCAGCTTTTTGACAAAGCCCAGTTTTTGGGTGTAAAACTCTAGGGCTTTTGCTTGGTCTTGTACGGGTATGCTTAGGAGTTTTATTTTCATTTTTTATGCAATTTATCTTTTTTCCATTTTAATTACTCCCACTCAATCGTGGCAGGTGGTTTGGAGGTAATGTCATACACCACCCGATTGATATTGGGCACCTCATTGACAATACGATTAGAAATATGCGCCAAGGTCTCCAGGGGAATACGGGACCAATCGGCTGTCATTCCATCTAGGCTACTGACGGCACGTAAGGCAAGGGTGTAAGAATAAGTCCGTTCATCGCCCATCACTCCCACAGTTCTCAAATTGGTTAGGACTGCAAAATATTGCCAAGGAACAACTGCTAATTTCTTTACTTCTTCCCTATAAATGTAATCCGCCTCTCGCAACAAGCTCAATTTGTCTTCGGTGATGTCGCCTATGACCCGAATCGCCAGACCTGGACCTGGGAAGGGTTGGCGTTGAACAATGTGATTGGGCAATCCCAATTCGGCTCCAACGACTCTTACCTCGTCCTTAAACAAATCTCGCAAGGGTTCTATGATTTCCTCAAAATCGACCACATCGGGTAGCCCGCCTACATTGTGGTGACTCTTGATAACGGCTGCATTTTTGGTTCCACTTTCAATCACATCGGGATAAATTGTTCCTTGGACCAAATAATCTACTTTCCCCAAATCTTTGGCGGCTTTTTCAAATACTCGGATAAAGGTTTCCCCTATGATTTTGCGTTTTTCTTCTGGGTCAGTGACGCCCGCTAAATTGTCCAAAAATGTTTGTCGGGCATCGAGTGTGATGAGTTGTATGTCAAAAGCTTCAGTAAATACTTTTTCAACTTCTGCTCTTTCGTTTTTTCGCAACAGACCATTGTCTACAAATACACAGACCAATTGTTTGCCAATTGCCCGATGAATCATCGTAGCAGCTACCGAAGAATCGACTCCACCCGATAAAGCACACAAGACTTTTTTATCTCCAACTTTCTCCTTGATTTGGGCAATGGATTTTTCGACAAAGTTGCCCATTTGCCAGTCTCCCTTGCATCCACAAATTTCAAATAGGAAGTTTTGAATCATCTGGCTTCCTTGGGGCGTGTGTAAGACTTCGGGATGAAATTGGACTCCATATATTTGTGCTGTATCATTGGCAAAGGCCGCAACAGGACAGCTATCTGTTTGGGCAATTGCTGTAAAACCAGCAGGCATCTCCTTGACCAAATAAGTATGGCTCATCCAACAACTTGTCTCTTTGTCCACTGCTTTGAACAAAGGATGTTCCTCCACTCTCAAGTCTTTTTTGCCATATTCTCGATGAATGGCTTGTTCGACTTTTCCTCCCAAGACATGTACAGTCAACTGTGCCCCATAGCAAATACCCAAAATGGGAATACCACTTTCAAATATCTCTTTGGCAATGGTGGGTGCATTTTCTTCAGAAACTGCTGCGGGACCACCTGTAAAAACAATTGCTTTGGGCTTTTGAATCAATATTTCATCCAGTGGTGTTTCCCAAGAAACCACCTCACTATACACCCCCGCTTCACGAATGCGACGAGCGATGAGTTGGTTGTACTGACCACCAAAATCTACAACAATGACTTTTTCAAAGTGCATTCAATATATACTTAAAGGCTATTTAATTGATGATTCAAAGGTGTCACTTTTAGTAAATCATCTTCGTTCTTTTTCTACTATGCCCTATTTTTCCTAGCATCAATAAAGCTCTTGATATAGATGATGGTTGCGACCACACAAGTCAAAAACATCAAGGCTACTCTAAAAATGCCTGTGGTATCTCCATCGCCAATGGCACTGCTCAATGGCTTGAATAAGGCAAAAATGAGCAAGAAGGTCAACAAGACCACTATGTGTACTACTATCTTATTGCCTTTTCTAAACATAGGAGACAACAATAAAAACAACAAACCAAAAGAGGGCGCAATCAAAGCAGTAGGTGACTGGGTTACAAAATATCCCCACAAGCCCATTGCCAACAAGACTAAGCCCGTAATCATATTCATAGAAGAAGGTGTCATAATGTATGATTTTGTGTTTAATTTTCAATTCAATGCTGCAAGATACACAGCTAATTTTTAATTTTTAATATTCAATACTCTGTAAAGTAAATTTCTTAACATTTTGACTGTGTCTTTCTGCCCTATACTGCATCTCGTACTCACCTATGGTCCCGACTGTCGGGACCAGGTTCCGTGCGTTCTTTGTATAGAACAAAAATTCATCACTGGGTGGCACATCACTCAAAATATCAATTTATTTAAATTACAGAGTATGCAATTTTGAATTAAGTACAAAAGCGTCGGATGAGCGGGCGGATGCACCTTGGTCCGCAGCCTAAAACATGCGTTGGTTAACCAGAATGAACGCAGCCTCAAAGCCACATATGTTGCCCAATAAATTCAACATTAAAAATTCAAAATTGAAGATTCCTAGCCAGAATGCTAACAGATTCTTATTGCTAATTTTCTAATTTTCAATCAAGCTAATTTTATCCTTTCCCCCCTGTATAATTTGGTGCTTCCTTGGTAATGTGGATGTCATGTGGATGGCTTTCTCGCAATCCAGCATTGGTGATTTGGACAAATTGGGCATCGGTTTGTAGACGCTCAATCGTAGGCGTTCCGCAATAGCCCATTCCTTGTTTTAAGCCACCAATCATTTGGAAAATGGTATCGCCGACTGGTCCTTTGTAGGCGACTCTTCCCTCTACACCTTCTGGTACTAACTTCTTGGCATTTTCTTGGAAATAGCGGTCTTTGCTGCCTTTTTTCATCGCTGCCAAGGAACCCATTCCTCGATATACTTTGAAACGTCTACCTTGATAAAGTTCGGTTGCCCCAGGGCTTTCTTTACAGCCCGCAAAAATGCTTCCCATCATACAAGTACTGGCTCCTGCTCCAATGGCTTTGACCACATCGCCTGAATATTTGATGCCTCCATCGGCGATGACAGGGACGCCAAAAGCATGAGCCGCTTCTGCACAATCGACTATGGCGGTTACTTGGGGAACGCCCACGCCTGCAACGACTCTGGTTGTACAAATAGAACCTGGACCAATGCCCACTTTTACTGCATCTGCCCCTGCTTCAATCAAGGCAATGGTGCCTTTGGCTGTTGCCACATTTCCCGCAATCAAATCAATACTTGGATAAGCTGTTTTGATTTCTTTGACCATTTCAATCACACCCTGTGAATGCCCATGAGCCGTGTCCAATACAATGACATCTACCTTGGCTTCA
>JAHDIA010000578.1:0-221 GCA_020631035.1 Chitinophagales bacterium
ACGAAGCACCAAACATGCCCAATACGCCCGATTGCAATGGATATGGCGGCGGTATGCGTAACAGTATATCGTCATATTTGCCACCGCACAGCCATGTAGAGCCGCACGGCCGTGCGGCTACACGGCGTAACAGTGAATCCATATTTTATCCCAATGCCGCCATAGAAATGTAAAGCGGGGAGCCCCGATACAAACGAAGCCCCCAACGTTCCGTCCCATAT
>JAHDIA010000578.1:231-4383 GCA_020631035.1 Chitinophagales bacterium
CCGATGCAATCGGAATGTGTCAGCCCGCAGGCTTGGAATGGAAAGCGGGGAGTCGCCCACCCACGAAGCACCCCAACGTTCCGTCCCATTCCTTCAAAAGAATCAAAAATATTTGCTAAGGATTTCCTAGACTTGATATAAAAAATTATATTTGGTTTTAACTACCAAAATAACAAGAATGCCTTTAAGAGAAAATAGTTGGGATCACGTCAATTGGTTGCGCCATTTTAGGTATGCGCATAAGGAACGCTCGGGTTTTAAGAATTTGCGGATTGAGGTGTTTGAGCATACGATGGCGATGGTCTATTTGGGGGCGTATAGGGTGGATGGGGAAGAAGTGAGCATTCCAAAATCAGATGGGAGTCAGAGTGTTTTTTATGAGAAAACTCCTAGGGCTGATGAGGTAAAAACTCAGGAAAAGCCGACGACACTTTTTACGATAAATGCAGACTGTATTGAAACGGCTAGATTGATTTCACTACTGGGATATGAGCCGCTTGTGTTGAATATGGCGAACCAGGACAATCCTGGGGGAAGTGTGTGGGAAGGTTCGGGAGCGCAGGAAGAAAATATTTTTAGACGGAGCAATTTGCATACTTCTTTGTATCAATTTGTGGAGTATGGGATTCGTTATGGGGTTGCCCGCAATGAGGATCACAACTACCCTATCCCATCGCCAAGTGGGGGAATTTACTCGCCTGGAATTACGGTATTCAAAGGGGGCGAACACAATGGATATTGCTTGCTCAAAAAGCCCTTTCAATTGTCTTTTGTGACGGTGCCTGCCATTGCTTTTCCCGAATTGATTGAAGAAGAGGGAACATTTAAAATGGCTGCACATTTGGTTGAGCCTAGCAAAGAAAAAATTAGAAGCATTGTACGGATAGGATTGGCACACCAACACGATGCTTTGGTGTTGAGTGCTTTTGGCTGTGGGGCATTTCGGACGCCACCAAAACATATGGCATCTTTGTTTCGGGAAGTTTTTGAAGAGGACGAGTTTAAAAATAAATTTAAAGCCATTGTTTTTGCCATCATAGACGATCACAATGCTTGGAAGGTACACAATCCTGAAGGGAATATTTTGCCTTTCTTGAAAACATTTGAATGAATAGCACAAAACACCTACAATGAAAAAAATGATTTATAGCATATTGACTCAAATCCTTCCTGTGATGCTAGGGGTGTATTTGGGTTTTGCTGTCAACAATTGGGGGGAAGCTAGGCAACAAAAAGCAAAGGAGGAAAATTATAAATTAATGCTCATTAATGAGGTAGAGCAAAATTTAAAATCAATCCAAAAAGCGCAAACTTATCACAAGCAATTGACAGAGGATTTTAATAGAATCTATAAAAGTGAAGATGTACAAAAAGCATTTGGGGAGTACAATATGCGAGGTTTGCAACCAGGCTTTGTTACCGATAGTGGGTACAATACAGGTTTGCAAACAGGCATCATTCAAGGATTTGATTTAAAGCTCGTCCAAAAAATAAACAATGTTTACAATTTGCAGGAAGATTATGATTCGTATAATGAGAGTATGTTGGATGCTTTTTTAAATCAAGATTTTCCTGAAACAGAAAAAGACATCAAAAATATAATCGTCAATCTTAAAATGCATATGAATGATGTTGCAACTTTTGAAAGCAACTTGAAGAAAATGTATGAGGATTTGTTGGAGAATTTATAGATTGAAAATTCAAGATTTAAAATTTAAAATTAACTTTAGTAGATTTCAGTTTGCAACTGAAATCCAAAGTAACGCAAGTTTGCAACTTGCAGATAGTCGCAAGTCGCAGACTTGCACTACTTCTACTTCAAGTAAAACACTTAAAGTTACGTTGAGAAAATTTAAAATTAACACCTATTATGCGCCTTAAAATTTCTATACAGTTTTTGAGTATTTTTTTACTGATATTCAGTCTATTGGCTTGTCAGACCAATGGTACTACTGCAAGTGCCAATGAGGTAAAAAAAGAAGCAGTTGCTGGTCAGAGTAAAGATGCTGAAGCTGCTCCTAAACCTGCTAAAACTCAAAAAACATTTACCTATCAATATGAGGTACGTCCTTCTAAAACCCATAGTGAAAAGGCTCCTGCTTTGATTTTGTTGCACGGACGAGGCAGCAATGCCCAAGGCTTTTTCAATTTTGCCCAACGCTTGGACGAGCGACTGACCGTCATTGCGCCACAGGCACCGCTTGCAATGGGACCCAATCAATTTCAGTGGTACAAACTGGACCGCAAGGGACCTGGACAAAACTTTAGTTACGATGGCAAGGAGGTCGTTCAAGCAAGCAAAGACTTGATGACTTTTGTAGGAGAAATGATACAGGAATACAAGCTTGATCCCGACAAAATTTATTTGGGTGGATTTAGTCAAGGAGGCATTATGAGTTTGGGAACGGCTTTGACCAATGCCGATAAAATTGCGGGAGTTACTTGTTTGAGTGGGCAGTTGTATCCAGAATTTAGCGAACAAATCGCCCAGCAAAAAGACTTTGGCAATTTGTCTGTTTTTATTTCGCACGGCACACAAGACAAGGTTTTGACCCTTCAAAAAATAGAAGAAGCTGCTAGACTTATAAAGAAGAAAGGCATTAAATTGAACACCAATTATTATGAGGTAGCCCATACAATGAGTCAAGAAAATTATCAAGATTGGGCGAAGTGGTTAAGCGAAGAATTGAATCAGTAAGGTATACGAAAACCAATGCACCCTTCGACAAGCTCAGGGTGCGCTTTTATTGAACGAGCCCTGAGCCTGCCGAAGGGCAAATTAAACGTTTATGACACAGAAAAGAAACAATCAAAATAAGATAAAAATTGCCAGTTTTAATTTGTTTAATTTACATAAGGCGAATGTAAAGTATTACGATCATTATAAATACTCCACAGAGGATTACAATAAAAAGAAGTGGTGGATTGCCAATCAAATAGACAAAATGGGCGAGGCATTGCCCGATGGCATACAGACCTATGATTATGGTCCCAACATCATCGGTTATCAAGAATTGTGGAGCAATGATGCCTTGAAAGAATGTTTGGAAATGAGTCAAACAGCAAATGACCACCAATGCATTTTTGGAGACCGCTTGCCCAATCGTCCTGGGGTGGCACTTTCGACCAATTATCCTGTTTTGGAAAAATCGTCCTACAAAAAACTAAATGTCTCCCTTGCTTGGAAGGACATTGACATCAAATCGGACAGCTTTGGCAAACCCGTTCTTAGGGTCAAAGTAAAAGTTTCTAAAAAGGTCAATTTAAATATATTTGTGGCACACCTAAAGTCTAAACGCCCTATGTATTTACCCAAAGAAGATAGAGACAATCCTTTGATTCAAGCCAAAGGAAGTGCAAGGGCATTGATGGTTAGAATGATTGAGTCGGTGGCATTGCGAAAAATTTTGTTGCGTTATTTGGTCAAAGACAAAGACCCCGTAGTCGTCATTGGTGATGTAAATGACACGGGCAATTCAGTTACTACACGTATTATCTCAGGCGATGCACCACACATCAAAGAGGACCTCAAAGACAAATACCAAACCTGGGACACCCTACTCTACCATGTCAAACACATACAAGCCAGACGTAGTACCCAAGATGTGTATTATACCCACATTCACAATGGCTTTTATGAGAGCTTGGACCACATTTTGGTCAGCCAAGAATTTAAAATGGAATATCCCAAAAATGTAGGACGGGTTCAATATGTTCGTACTTTTAACGACCATTTAATCGACAATACTTTTAGCCACGAAATGATTCCGATTTGGAAATCCGATCACGGACAAGTCCTAGCAGAAATATCGCTAAATTCCAAAAAAAGAAAACAACACAAATGAATAAATATTACAACACATTTTCAGTTATACTGAGCAATGCCCAATCGAAAATACAAGAAATACCAGAGGATGAAATGAATGCCAAACCAGCACCCAATATGAGCAAGTGGTCAAAGAAAGAAATATTGGGACATTTGGTTGATTCGGCATACAACAATCACCAGCGATTTTTGCGTGCCGAAAGTCAAGGTAATTTAATTTTTACGGGCTACGACCAAGACGAATGGGTGGCGAAACACAATTACCAAGACAGACCTACTGAACAAATTTTAACACTTTTTGTACGCTGCAACCACCACCTCAATTT
>JAHDIA010000579.1 GCA_020631035.1 Chitinophagales bacterium
CAATGAGATTTTTTGACCTATAAGGAAAAAAACGCAGTCCTAGCAGAGCTAAGGCGAGTATTTTTGACGCCGTAGGTCGGAAAATATCGCCGCCAAAATTGGGAAGTTGTTTTTTTACCATTACTTAGAGGTAGGATTTACCAAAAACTAAAAAGCGACCGTAACACGAAGTCACAGCCGCTTTTAGATTCTCAGTGTGGGCGATGTAGGATTCGAACCTACGACCCCCTCCTTGTAAGGGAGGTGCTCTGAACCAACTGAGCTAATCGCCCCTTTTTCCCTAAGGGACTGCAAATATACGAGCCTTTTTTTTATTTCCAATATTTTTGCAAAAAAAATCGAAAAAAAATGAAGTTTTTTTGGTCGTAATATAAATGACGCCTTTGGCGTTGTACATAGTGATGCTTATTTTTGAGTAAAAAAAGCTTATTTTAGAGTATTAAAAATAAATAGGATGACAAACTGGCAAGAACATATTGTTTCTGATAAAGGTGTATTACTAGGCAAGCCCATAATAAAAGGGACAAGAATTGCTGTTGAATTTATACTGGAAAGGTTTGCAGATGGATGGAATGAAGAACAAATATTGGAGAATTATCCACGCCTAAATAAAGAGGATTTGAGAGCTATATTTGCTTACACCTATGAATGTATGAAAGATGGTTTATTGTTTACAGATATAAGAAAGACTTCATGAAGTTTCTTGCTAATGAAAATATACCTTTTTCTACAGTCAAAACATTGAAGGGGCAAGGATGGGAAATAGAACATGTTGGAGAAAAAAATATGGGTATAAGGGATGAAGAAGTGATTGAATACTCAATACAGAACAATCAAGTTATCATAACTTTTGATAGTGATTATGGAGAACTTGTATTTACAAAAGGATATAAGCCCCAAGGAGTAATTTATTTGAGAATCAAAAATTTTACTCCAGAGTACCCCGCTTTTTTGCTCCATAAATTGATTGTTGAAGATGAGTTAGAGGTAAAAGGAAAATTTACGGTAGTTAGTGAAAACCTAATTCGACAAAGAGATATCTGATGCTCAAACTAATAAAAATCCTCATCGGTCTATTTTGTACCTTGATCTTTGTATTGGTCATTGCCTCTATGTACCTCTCCTTTTTCCACAAAGAAGAAATCAAAAACTTTGTCCTCAAGCAAGTCAACAAACAACTCAAATCAGAACTCCGAATTGACGGAGCCGCCAACATTTCGCTCTTTCAATATTTTCCCAATATGGCATGTTCTTTTAAAGATGTTGCCATTCAAGACCCACTCAAACCAAGCGAAGATTTACTCAAGGCAGAATCCCTCTCTTTTTTATTCAGTTTAAGCGATTGGTGGAACGACCAAATGAGCATCGAAAACCTCGCCATCAAAAACGGCAACTTCAACATTCGCTACGACGAATCGGGTAGGGCAAACTGGGACATCTTTAAAGCCAGTGCTGCCGCAGGAACCCAAGGCGAAATCAAAGCAAGTCAACTCAACAAAGAAACCCAAACCACTTGGAAAGTATTCATCGAAGAGGCAGAAATGGATATGCAATTTGTCGGAGACAATTTTGACTTAGAACTAGAAACCCTCGGCAACATCAATGAATATGTGGTGGGCAATACGCCCTATTTGACAGACAAACCGCTCGACCTAGATTTGACAATGAAAGGGAATATGCAAACAGGTAAATATGTCTTTGAACCTTCGGACTTGACCCTAGACGAAAATCCCTTATCATTTGAAGGCAGTATGCTGATGACCGAAACCACCACCAAGGCAGATATGGATTTTGTAGGCAAAAATCTAGAAATCAACCAACTGCTTGGATTGCTTACCAACAATGACGAAGCCACCCTCCAAGATTGGGAGTTTGAAGGCGAACTCGATTTTGAAGCCAGCTTAAAAGGTTTACTCGATCAAGACAATAATTTTACGGACCTATTGCAAACCCAATGGAAGATCGACCTTGACAAATTGATCCACAAAAAAATGACAATGGAAGATGTCAAAGGTGTCGTCTGCTTTCAAGACCAACAATTAAACTTAGACAATCTGGTTTTTGAAACAATGGGCGGTGATGGCAAAATGGATGCGATCATTGAAACAGAGAAGCAATCTATGAAAACCCACTTTGTCCTCAACGACATTGACCTCAAACAATTTGTGACTGAATACGACGATTTCAAAGACTACATTGCCCCCGAAAATCTCAAAGGCACCCTCAATCTCAACTTATTACTCGAAGGAGGTGTCAACAAAAAATACGAACTGGACAAAGACCAAATGAAGGGCTGGGCAGATGTCGAAATCCTAGACGGAGCCTTGGTCAATTACGATCCTTTGATGAGTATGATGGGCGAAAAAGACCAAAAACGTATGAATGCCATCAAGTTCAAACCCATTCGAAATCAAGTCAGCATCCGCAACCGCATTTTACGCATTCCCCGTATGAAAATCAACTCTAATTTGATCGCAATTGACTTTTCTGGGAAATATTCTTTACAAAATAGCGTTAATTTTCACTTTAAGCTTGACTTACTGGATTACTTCAACAAACGCTTTTTTAAGAAAAACAAAGACACATCGGAAAAGAACAGAGAAGGCGGACTCAATTATTACTGCTCTTTGTTTGGACCACCCGACGCGCCTATTTTTAAAGGAAAAAGCAAACGAATTGTGGAGGGGGAATTTGCTAAAGATGCCCAATACGAGCCAGTAGACGTCAATGCCAAAGCAACAGAAAAGTACAACTTTGGCTGTACAAGTAATTAGAATATATGAACATATACCAGCAAAAATTTTATTGGAAAATCATCTTATTGGTATTGGCACTTATCATCATTGCCACATCTCTGTATTACAACAATGCCTTAGCAAGTAAGTTGGCAGAAGAAGAACGCAAAAAGGTCGAATTGTATGGAGATACCCAAGAAATACTGGGCAATATGTGGGAAAAGGCGAAAGAAGAGAATTGCGAGCCTGATAGCGAATTTACCAACTACCTACTAGAAATCATCAAGGGCAATACCACCATTCCCGTCATCATCGAAGACGAAAAAGGACGGGTGACCCAACAAGCCAATTTGGGGGTTGAAAGCAAAGTCATCTCCTACAAAGATTCTTGCTTTTTGGCAGACGAATTAAAAGATATGAAAGGCGCTGGTTATCCGCCTGTCGAAATCAATATTACTGCCGAAAAAAAACACCAACTTTACTACAACGATTCCACATTACTCAAACAACTCCGTTGGTATCCCTACATTCAATTGGGCATCATTGGTGCCTTCTTACTTATTTCCTATCTAGCATTTAGTGCCGCTCGTCGTGCAGAGCAAAACCAAGTCTGGGTAGGAATGGCAAGAGAAACCGCCCACCAATTGGGAACGCCACTTTCGTCTCTATCTGCTTGGATTGATTTACTTCAACTGAATGAAGACGAAAATGTGCAACAAGTCTCTGAAGAAATGGTCAAAGACACAGCAAGACTCGAACTCATTGCCGACCGTTTTTCCAAAATTGGTTCTAAACCAAAGCTGGAAGAACACGACCTCAAAGAGCAATTGCTCAAAACAATGAATTATGTCAAAAGACGTGCCGCCAAGAAAATCAAATTCTCCGACAACTTTGGGAGCATCAATCAAGTGGCAGCAAAATTTAGTCCCCCCTTGCTCGATTGGGTCGTCGAAAACCTGCTCAAAAACGCCCTCGATGCCATGGGAGGCGAAGGCAGTATACATGTCAATCTAGAAGAAAAAGGCAACGACTACATCATAGATGTTTCCGACACAGGACACGGCATCAAAGGCAATTTCAACGACGTATTCAAACCAGGATTCAGCACCAAAAAAAGAGGCTGGGGCTTGGGTCTTTCTCTATCCAAACGCATCGTCGAAGAATACCACAAAGGCAAAATTTTTGTCCACAAATCAACTGTCGGCAAAGGCACCACCTTTCGCATTCAATTGCCCAAATAATTCTGTAGGGGCAGACCTATGTGTCTGCCCAAATCTTTCGCATTCAATTGCCCAAATAATTTAAAATTCGCAAATATCCGTCACCGCCCTCATTCCCAAATTCCAAAAGCGTAGCGCATTGGAATATTGGGAATCCCCTTGTCAAGTATTTCAAACCAATCGTAGCCAACTCACAATTTTTTTGAACGGAACGCCACACCCAAAAACGAAGTCGAGTCCCTGCTGTCCACTTTTACTTACTACCTCACTAGCCCATTCAGCATAGTCGGTGCTAGTCTTCCTTACGTCAGCCGTTGCCCCTCCTTGCTTCATAAGGGCGAGTTCAGCAGTAGGTAACCGTTTCCATCAGGCATAGATTCGCTCCTTTCACACCTTCGTTTCAAAGTTTTCATAT
>JAHDIA010000580.1 GCA_020631035.1 Chitinophagales bacterium
CCTTTTGGGAAATCATTGACATTTAATTGTAATAAATTGTTGCCTTTGGTACTTGTGACTTTTTGGTGACGCAACAAATTGGAGGTAATGTCAAAAACTTTTAATTCTAGTTCTTGTACTTCCTTGCTTGTGTAGTACACATTCACTAGGTCTTTAGCAGGATTGGGATATAAGCTTATAGCATTGCCTTCGCCTACTCTCTCAAGCGATATTACAGATGAAACCACTTCCATTACTCCTTTGGTGTCTATTGCTTGCAAGCGGTAATAAGCCATTTGATTCTTGGCTGTTTTGTCCAAGTATTCATATCTCAAGCGGACATTGCTATTGCCTGCGCCCTCTACTTTGTGGATGACTTCAAAGTCGTACCCATTGTAAGAACGTTCTAGGACAAAATACGCATTGTGGGTTTCGGTAGCGGTTTGCCATTCGATTTGATTGCCTCTTAAAGTGGCATTGCCTTTAAAGGATAAAAGGTCTAAGGCTGTAGTTGTACATAGAATACTATCCCGTGCAATGATTTGACTATTATTGGGATTTCCGATTTCTCGAATCTCTACACAATAGCCGTCTCCATATCCTGGCGTAAGGTCTTGTATGACGATATTGGCTTGTTGGCTCTGACTCCCCATAAAATCAAGATTCATCCATTCATTTGTATCACAAATTTGATATTCATACATTGGATTGGTATTGGATGTATCAGCCAAAAGGGTTATGAAAACATCATAAGTATTCTCAGATTTATCACAACTTATCTCTTCAAAGACCTCTACCCCTTCCAACATACATTCGACATTTATTTGAGTATAACCTACTATAAAATCATTGTTAATATCACGAAAGGCATATCGAAACAAAATGGGACCACACTGTTCCCCTGAAGGAATATAAGCTATCCCACAAGCATCATCCACATTAATCAATACTTCACCATAGGCACTTCCTCCACCATCTGGTATCAAATAAAATGGACAGGTTCCTGGACAAATATCATTGTCAAGTGGATTAAAAAACAAGGTATCTCCTGTTTCAACAGTGTAAAAATCATCTACTGCTATTCCTCCATAATCTTCGGGCGATACGCCTTCTTTTGCAAAACAATCTATTGGTCCTCCCGAAACAGTTTGTTGGCATTCGGGCGTACTATTGCTGTATACTGTATAATTGTAGTAAGTACCTGATTGCAGCATATCAGATAAATACAAAGCTGTTGTCACAATTGTTGTATCATCTGTTACTTCATTGACAATGGTGTAAGGGGCATCCTCCTCTCCATTGGGTATAGACAAGGCTAACTGGTACTCTGGTCCACATATATCCAAGTAACATTCAACCCCTGACCAGACTTCCAGACTTTCGCAAGTTTTGGCGACTGTTGGCAAGCCTGTACATTCTCCTAAAGTTTCTAGGAAGTTTTCATAGCTCAAAGTATCTGGGGTTGGGTTTGGATTATCAGGATCATAAAAATAAGTGAATCCCTCTGTCAAATAACCTGTTACGACTCCATCTTCGTACTTCAATCCATCTATTGCGCAATCACTCAAATAATAGCCTGCTGCATATCCATAAATACTAGCATCTGCATCATAAGCCAAACTCAAAATAACCTCTTCCCCTTCTGGAGAAAAAGGGAAGCCCGATACACAGTTCGCACCATCTCCATTAAGTATCCATAGTGTAGAGTCCGTATTAATGAAAGGTGGGAATGCATCAGTCAGGTTAATGCCTCCATAAATAATGTCTGTCACCTCAAACAAGCATGCTCCTGGAAAATAATCATTATTGTCTGGGTTTTCCGTTGAGCATTCTCCTACTGCTCGCCCTTTTACAACTAAGCTATAAGTACCTGTTGATTCACAAAAAGATGGAATATCTGCACAAGAACAAGCCCATGCGATTTCCGTTGTTAGTAGGCACAATGCCACCAATGAAAGTAGTTTTTGTAGATTCATAGTATGTATTTTAAATCAATTAATAATGTATGTTTGTATTGTTTTTAATAGATTATTCAATCTATCACTAAGCGTTTCATCAAAGGTTCGCCATCACCACTTAATTCTACAAAATACAATCCTTTTGGGAAATCATTGACATTTAATTGTAATAAATTACTGCCTTTATTACCTATGACTGTTTGGTGACGCACCAAATTGGAAGTAATGTCAAATACTTTTAATTCTAGCTTTTGTACGTCCTCGCTTGTGTAATACACATTCACTACATCCTTGGCAGGATTCGGATATAAACTCATAGCATTTCCTTCGCCCACTCTCTCGACCGACACAACTGACGAAACCACTTCCATTACTCCTTTGGTGTCTATTGCTTGCAAACGGTAGTAAGCCATTTGATTGGCGGCTGTTTTGTCCAGATATTCATAACTCAATCGGGTATTGCTATTGCCTGCCCCCTCCACTTTTTGGATGGCTTCAAAGCCATATCCATCGTAGGAACGTTCTAGGACAAAATACGCATTTTCGGTTTCGGTGGCGGTTTGCCATTCGATCTGCTTGCCTTGTGGGGTGGCATTCCCTTTGAAGCTTAAGAGATCAAGTTCTGTTGTTAAACAAGCATAGTCAGGTACTTCTATAAATTGAACAACACTAGGATTGTTCACTTCCCTAACTTCCACACAAAAACCTGAGCTTTGTGGCGTATCTGGAACATAAATAAAACCTTGTTGTTCACCTTCATAAAAAGTGACTTCCATCCAATCATCTGTACCACAAAATTGGTATTCATACATTGGCGGAATACTATCTAACGAATCAACCTTTAGTGTTATTAAGAAATCATATGTATCTTCTATATCATTGCAACCCAAAAAATCCTCTCCAAAAGTTACTCCTTCCAACACACATTCCACATTTATTTGTGCATAGCCTTCTACATTGTCATTATTGGTATCACGGTAGTAATACTTGAACAAAATAGGTCCACAATAGGCTCCCGAAGGAACATAAGCCATCGTACAACTTTCATTGTCTGGAAAATATGATGCAAAAATAACCTCTCCATAATTGTCTAGTCCATCGGCTGCCCCAAAACTAAAGACACAACTTCCCACACAAATATCATTGTCAAGTGGATTAAAAAACAAAGTATCTCCCACTTCGACTATATAAAAATCATTCTCTGCCATTCCACCATAATTTTCAGAAGATTCGCCTTCTTTTTCAAAACAATCTATCGGGTCTTCCCAAATCGTTTGCTGGCAGTTGGGTGTAGCATTGCTGTATACTGTATAATGGTAATAAGTTCCTGATGGCATCATATCTGACAAGTACAAATCAGTTGTAATGACTGTTGTATCATCGGTCACTTCATTGATAATGGTATAAGGTGCCTCCTCTACTCCATTTAAGAAAGATAAGGCTACTTGGTATTCTGCGCCACATATCTCAAAAGAGCATTCCACTCCATCCCACACTTCTAGGCTTTCACAAGTTTTAGGGACTATGGGCAAGCCCGTACAACTCCCCAGTGTCTCTAAAAAAGCATCGTAAGTCAATACATCTATTTCGACCTCTGGCGGATAGTAAAAAAAAGACTCTGTTAAATAGCCTGTCACCATTCCATCTTCATACTGCAATAAATCATTGTTGCATATAATGCTTTGATAAGCAGGAGCAAATGATATAGAACCCTCTTCATAATTGCTCAATGTTATGATCCACTCTGCTCCATCTGGGGTTACTGGATAACTACCAACACAAAAGGAACTCTCTCCTTGACCGATCCATATTGTGGAATCGGTATTGGCATATATTCCACTCGTACTGTCTATGATGATTGAGCCATAAATCACCTCTGTTACCTCAAACAGACACGCTCCATAAAATTGACTTATATCTCCATTATTGTCATCATCATACAATGGTTCATAAAGACATTGATCTGTCATTCGTCCTCGTACAACAAGGGAGTTCAAATTGGTCGCATCACAAAATGAAGCAACTCCTGCACAAGAACAAGCCCATAGTGTTTCTGTTACCAATAAACTTATTGCTAAAATCC
Source organism: Chitinophagales bacterium (assembly GCA_020631035.1). Lineage (GTDB taxonomy): Bacteria > Bacteroidota > Bacteroidia > Chitinophagales > UBA2359 > JAHDGP01. Next base: position 4,021 of record JAHDIA010000580.1, read on the forward strand.
AGAGTATTTTTTGTTGACTCATTGTATGTGTTTTTATTAAATAAAATAATGCTTCCATCTATTTTGAAGAGTTTCTATTTTTAATAGCTTAGTTAATCTATCACTAAGCGTTTCATCAGACGTTCTCCATCAAGATTTAACTCTACAAAATACAATCCTTTCTGTAAATTGCTTACATTCAATTGAAATGCATTTGTTTCTTTTGAGCTTATAATCCAATCGTGATACATTAATTGTGAAGTGACATTAAATATTTTTACTTCTATCTCTTGTATAGTATTACTCTTATATCCAATGTTAATGACATTCTTAGTAGGGTTGGGATACAAATATAACTCATTTTCACCA
>JAHDIA010000581.1 GCA_020631035.1 Chitinophagales bacterium
AATCTAAATGTTCACTTATTTCGTCTTCAATGATGACGGTGAAAGCAGTATCGTTGCCTGTATTTTGAAAGCGAACCGTGTATTCTAAGGTGTCACCAAAGAGCGTATAGTTTTCTTCGCCATAACCATAAGGAGTGACTAATTTATCGTTGGGGTCATAGGCGCAGACCAGTTCACTGTTCAACAAAGCTTTGCGACCTGCGTAGCCTTCATTGGTTTCGATATAGGTTTCAAAATCAATGCTCTCTCCCAGAAAATCTACACTGGGCATTTCAAAGATGGCTTTGATATTTTCGGAATGGGTTGGATGCAAATTTTCATAATACCAGTACAAAGTATCTCCTTCAATCAAATCCACTGGCGGTTCGGCAGAAACAAAAGTTGTTAGACTATCGGGTATCAATTGGACATAACCATCGGTCGTGACGGTTCCTGTATTGCTGTAGCTAATCCAGTAATTCGTTTCCTGATTGCAGCGGGTGATACTAGAAGTTAGGTCAATGGCTTGAATGATATAATCACCGACGGGCTGTAGGGGGAAATAGATGATGGTATCTAAGAACAAGGAGTCTAGATACTCAATCTCAATTGTATCACAGCCCCCATTGCAAGTCCACAAGGGATTGTCTTCATTGTAAGAAACAGCATAGGTTCCAAACTCCGTCAAAGCAAAATGAGTGATTCCCGCTTCACCTGCAAAAGCAATGGTAGCACTGGGCTCTAAACTAAAATTTTGGAAAAGTATAGGTTCATCATCGTCTAAGATTTCATTTCCATTTTGGTCGTGAAAAGCTTGGGCTTGAATTTGAGGTGTTGCATTACAAGAAACAATGACCGCTTCTATTAAGCTACAATCAGCAGCATTGTTTTCCAAAATAAATTCTCCTGCAAAACCATTGAGCCAATTGAGTACCAAACAGCAATCGTTTAATTGCATATTGTCATTTATATAAATTATTGTACTTACATTAGACAAATTTTCTAAACCGTCAAAACTTATTAAATTATCATTGTTTTCAATAGAGATGCCACCAACACTTGACAAACTTTCCAGTCCCTCAAAGTTCACCAAACTATAATTCCAATGAACTTCCAGCGAGCTGCCTATACTTGTCAAATTTTCCAAGCCTACAAAATTTGTAATTTGGTCATTGAATGCAATTTGCATCCATCCTCCTACATTGGTCAGACTTTCCAAACCTGTAAAATTCTCCAAGAACTCATTTGATTCAATGTAGCAATTTCCTTCTATACTTTCTAGGCTTTCTAGCCCTACAAAACTTTGCAAGCCCATATTTGTATCAATGAAAAATCCTCCTACTTGGGTTAAATTTTCCAAACCTGTAAAATTCAATAAGGCAGCATTGTCAGTAATAAGCAAGCTTCCAGGGATATTGGGCCAATCAACCAGTCCCACTGTTGTCAAGCTTTCCAGTCCTACAAAACTCTCTAAGATTGGATTTTCAGAAACCCGAAACTCGGCCCCCACATTTTCCAATTTTTCTAATCCTGTAAAACTTTCTAAATTTAAATTGCCTAGCACCCTCATTGATTGTCCTACGCTTACTAAATTTTGTAAACCATCAAAATTCACTATATTGGAATGCCCTTCCAGATTGAAATCTAGGGGCAGACTTGTTATATTTTCTAGTCCATGAAAATTGATTAGGTTTTCGTTGTATCCAAGACTAAGCCCTCCTAAAGTTGTCAGGCTTTCCATTCCTTCAAAATTACTCAATATCGTTTCACCTATTATCAGCCGCCCTTGTATAGAAGCCAAACTTTCCAAACCTTCAAAACTTTCCAAAGCATTGTCAACTTCAAGAGTAAAATCTCCTCCTACACTTTCTAAACTCTCTAAACCTACAAAGCTATTGACGGTTAGATTTCCCAAAAAAGTAAAATCGCCCCCTATATTAATTAAATTTCCCAAGCCTGTAAAACTAGATAAATTGGAATTTTCAGAAACTGAAAAATCTACTTCTATACTTGTTAAATTATCCAATCCAGTAAAATCGGACAATACATCATTGTGTTCAACAGTCAAGTATTGAACATTGGATACATTTTCTAGCCCTACAAAATTTTGTAAATTGGGATTGTAATGAATGTATACAAATCCTTCCACTGTTGATAAGTTGCTCAAACCTGAAAGATTAACAACTTCACAGTTTCTAATTCTTAGATTCCCTTGAATGCTTTCAATTACATACAAACTGTCTAGGTTATGAATCATCTCATCAACTGCTACAGACTCTGAATTAATGATTAGATTGCTCTCTAATACAGCGCACCCATAATTTTGAGGAAAAGCATCTACCTCTGCTTGAGTCGTTAACAAAATACCCGCATCACATTGTCCATAAAGGCTCATTCCACTCAAAAAAAGGCTTACAATCAATATTGGTATGTATTTCATCTTTGTAGCGTTTGTATTTTAAAGGGTAAAAATACTAAATAAATTCCTACTTGTATACTGGGAATGATGTAAGTTTAGGGCGTGCCCCTTTGCGCCTAGATATTTTTTCTCAAATTAATGTTTTTTATAGGCGCAAAGGGTCGGGCTATACGCTTTTACTCCTCATAGGGGCAAAAAAATCATCATCAATAATAGGGTAAAATATTTTTCGCCCCTACTGCGGGGTAACCGCTGCTATCCCTCACGCGGCGGGCAAAAAAACCGTAAATTTTCTCTACAATTATTCTACTACAATTTTTTGTACTGCCCTACCTTCATCGGTCTGAATAGTCACAAAATACAAGCCACTCCCCCACTTCGACAAATCTAAATCTTGCTGACTTGTATTCATTTTTTGTTCCAACAACAAATCGCCTTGGCTGTTGTAGATTTGAATGGATTGAATGTTGCTCGTTTTTGACTCTACATACAATTGTCCTTCTGTCGGATTTGGGTAAATATTTAGATTCCCCCTTCTAAGATTGCTGATTCCTGTTCCTTCTATAGCAGTCCCACTTAGCGGAATAATCAAGTCCCCTCCATTGCTTTTAAGGATCAGTTCGCCCGCATAAACCCCTGTTTCATTGGGTGAAAAATAAATGGGGACTTCAACTGTGGTTTGACCTGAAACTGTCAATGTTTGAATATCATTGCTATTAAATACCTCATTCATAAACACAAACTCATTGACAATTAAATCTATATCTCCCAAGTTTTGGATGATTAAATGCTGGGGAGCATACCAAGATTCATCAAAGGCAATTTCGCCAAAATCTAGCGCATTGGGACTCGCTCCAATGACAGGAAGTTGTGGTAAAACCGATACCATTCGATTGCTCACCGTATTCGTAACAATAGAAGGATTCTCATCAAATAAAATAGAGGCAGTGTTTTGAACGTCTGTATTTTCATCCAATCCATCCTTTGCCAAGATGCGATACTTTACAAAGCCATGTGAGGCTGGCTCATTGACAAAGCTGTCAGGTAAATATATATCATTGAATCGAAAAGTCGCTACTCGGCTTGCTATATCAATTTGAGTTTCGACATTGTGACTATACGCTGTCAAATCGAAACTCTTTAAATCTAAATGCTCACTTATTTCGTCCTCAATGATGACGGTAAAGGCGGTATCGTTTCCTGTATTTTGAAAGCGAACAGTGTACTCTAGCGTGTCACCAAAGAGTGTATAATTGTCCTCGCCATAACCATAGGGTGTGACCAACTTATCATTGGGGTCATAGGCACAAATCAATTCTGAATTTGAAATATCTTTACGCCCTGCGTTCCCCTCATTCGTTTCCATATAGACTTCAAAATGGATGTTTTCTCCTAGGAAATCCACACTAGGCATTTCAAAAATTGCCTTTATTTTTTCGGAATGCGTTGGGTTGAGATCATTGTAGAACCAATAGAGTTTGTTGCCAGAAATAGAGTCTACGGCTGGTTCGGCAGAAACAAAACTGGCATTTTCATCTGGTATCAATTCGACATAACCACTGGTGGTGACTGTTCCTGTATTACTATAGGTTACCCAATAATTAGTCTCTCTATTGCAACGGGTAATTCCAGAAGTAAGGTCAATAGCTTGGATGATGTAGTCACCGACAGGCTGCATAGGGAAATAGATAAGTGTATCTTGGAAAGTAGTATCCAAGAAGTCTACTTGAATGTCTTCTAGGGATGTGTCATAAGTCCACAGAGGATTGTCTTGTTCGTAAGAAATAGAATAAGTTCCAAACTCTGTTAAGTAAAAATGGTTGATACCGTCTTGGTCTGCATAGGCATAAGCTGCATTGGGTTCAAGAGTGAAATTTTGAACAAGATTTTCTTCGTTAATATCAAATAAATCATTTTCGTTTTGGTCATGGAAGGCTTGAACTTGGATTTGAGTTTCAGCACAAGA
>JAHDIA010000582.1 GCA_020631035.1 Chitinophagales bacterium
CAAAAGAGCTACAAGCCAAAGTAGATCAATTTATGCAAGCCCACATTTTTCCTATAGAAAAGGAATATATGGAGTTTGTCGAAAACAATCCTTGGAAAGTCTACCCAGGACTAGAAGACCTCAAGCAATTGGCAAAAGCGGAAGGGCTTTGGAATTTATTCTTACCTGAAGACTATGGGGAATTTAGCCCAGGATTGACCAATTTAGAATATGCTCCCTTGGCTGCTTTGATGGGGCGAGTGGTTTGGTGTTCGCAAGTATTCAACTGTTCTGCTCCCGATACGGGCAATATGGAAGTTTTGGCAAAATTTGGCTCTAAGGCTCAACAAGAAAAATGGCTCAAACCTTTGATGGATGGTGAAATCCGCTCTGCCTTTTTGATGACGGAACCTCAAGTGGCGTCCTCTGATGCGACCAATATCGAAACTTCTATAGTTAAGGATGGGGATGAATATGTCATCAATGGTCGCAAGTGGTGGTCGTCGGGTGTTATGAATCCCAATACGAAAGTTTACATTGTGATGGGCAAAACTGACCCGACTGCCCAGAGACACATTCAGCAAAGTATGATTATTGTGCCAGCCGATACTCCAGGCGTCAAAGTTGTTCGACCATTGCGGGTATTTGGCACCTACGAATCACCCGAAGGACATGCCGAACTAGAACTGAACAATGTACGAGTGCCTGCCGAGAATTTATTGGTAGGAGAGGGGAGTGGTTTTTTGATTGCACAAGGACGTTTGGGACCAGGACGGATTCACCACTGTATGCGTCTGATTGGTGCAGCCGAACGAGCTTTGGAATTGATGTGTAAGCGGGTATCTCAAAGAGAAACCTTTGGCAAGCAAGTTTCGCAATATAGCAGTATCCGTCAAGAAATTGCCAAGTCGAGATGCGAGATAGAACAAGCCCGACTGCTAACCCTAGCCGCTGCTGACAAAATAGACCGTTTTGGCATCAAAGGGGCAAAAGACCTCATTGCGATGATTAAAATAGTCGTTCCTTCAATGACATGTACGGTAGTAGACCGAGCCATTCAAATGCATGGCGGGATGGGCGTTTGTCAAGACACGCCATTGGCTGACTTTTGGATTTATGGTAGAGCCATCCGCATTGCCGACGGTCCTGACGAAGTACATATGTATCAGTTGGGTCGAAATACGATTAAGCAGATGATTATGGAAGAGAAGCAGAATTCCTAAATTCTTTCGGCGTTTGATAAGTGTTGCATAGTATAATTTGCTTTTTGAGTCATTTTGCAGTATATTGCATAATATAATATGCATTTATAATGTTTGAGACACTAAAAATAAAGGACGTCAAAGAAGACTTAGGGCAAGCAGTTAAGTTGTTGAGAAAAAGACATAAACTTTCTCAATCAGAATTGGCAGACTTGCTTGCTTTGTCTAGAATTACCATTCAAAACCTTGAATCTGGGAAAAATTTTACCATTGATACCTTACTCAAGGTATTACAACACTTTGACTTATTGAATGAAGTGAGTCAAGGAATCAAATACATAGTAAAAAATAATGAAGAGGTAGATTCTCTGTATTGATATGGCTAGAAACAATATTATCAATGTCCGCTGTTTTGATTGTGAAATAGGACGAATTGGCTTTGATGAAAATCAAGGAGCTTCTTCTTTTCAATACAATCCCGATTTCCTTGCTGCCAAGTCTTATGTCAATCTTTTCCCAAAAACGGGTATCATAAAACGCATTCCTCAAACTCAAATTTTTCGCAGATACAATAATGAAACTTTTCGAGGATTGCCCCCGCCAATTGCAGACTCCTTACCTGATTTATTTGGAAATATTATTTTTAAAGAATGGTTGAATAGAAGCAATAAGGACTTTAAACCAATCTCTATTATTGAACAATTGGCTTATGTCTCTAATAGAGGAATGGGAGCATTGGAATATTATCCTGCCACAAATATTCCCCAAGAGAGTAGCATAGACCTTGTAGAGATTATTGATGTACTAAGGCAAGTATTGGATAAAAAAAGACAAACCGAAGGAGAAAAATTAAATGAGCAAGCGTTGTTTAATATTTTTAAAATAGGAACTTCGGCAGGAGGGGCTAGACCTAAGATTTTAATATCAGAACATAAGAAAACAGGGCTTGTCATTCCTGGAGATTTGGAATTTTCAGAAGAATACCATCACTATCTTATGAAGTTGTCAATTGAAGAAGAAGAATTGGGGTATAGTCCTGAGTTGATAGAATATTCTTATTACTTGACAGCACAGAAAATTGGTATTAAAATGATGCCTTCCATATTGGTGGCAAATAAACATTTTGCAACTTTGAGATTTGACCGTCAAAATGGAAAAAAGCAACATGTACTCACTGCGACTGGTATAACAGGCTGGTATTTCAAGGATCGAGGAGTTTCAAGCTATGAGAATCTATTTGATTTGGCTATTTTCTTAAAAATTCCACATAGAGAAATTGAAGCATTGTATAAGAGAATGGTCTTTAACATCGTTTTTTTCAATATTGATGACCATTTGAAAAACCACTCTTTTATTTATGATGAATCTTTGGATAAATGGAATCTTGCACCTGCCTATGATTTGACTTATCCCTTAAACCCTAAATTAAATTTTACGAAAATAGGTCGTGCCCTTTCTATTAATAATAAAAGAGTTGATATTTCTCTAAAAGACCTACTAGACTTAGCTTCTCAATATACGATTAAGTATCCCAAAAAAATTGTAAATGAAGTACAAGAAGCTATTTCATATTGGACACAAGTAGCAAAAGAGTTGGAATTGCCTGTGGATATTGTCAATACAATCAAAAAGCAATTCCAATATTTTACTCGTTGAAGTGTGGCGTATGGGGATGGATAAGTGTGCTGTACCGACAAAGCATGCCAAGTAAACCAGGCTAAGCTTGTCTGAAATGGGGAGAGTCGCCCATAAAAAACTTTACAACAGAAAACTTATAGCTATGTTTTTGACCTGAAATTTTATCAAAACTGTAAAGCATTTTCACTACTCATTTTTATAAAACCTTCTCTAAGGTCAGTAACACAATTCCAGGTTCAAAGCCCAATTTCATATTTAGAGCATACATAGGGCTGTTGACTTTGTTGCGAGTTTGGATGGTATTTGCTCCGTAAGCTTGTGCGAACGCTATGGTTTTGAGTTTAAGTGCGGTCGCAATTCCACGGCGGCGGTGGGATTGTAGAACTCTAGTCGTACCAACATAGAGTAAATCTTTACAAACAGGGTCAGGCCAGAGCGAACTTAGCCCTACATACTTATCGCCATCGACAGCCACAAACTGGGCGTCAGCCAGAAAGTTTTTGTCTTCAAACATTTTGATATACTCGTCGAACTCCATAAATTTGAACTCATTTGCGTTGCTTATCTGTTGCTCGATGGCGGTATCCATATCATAGAACTTTTGCATCCAGTTTGAATCGTAGGTCTTGAGTTTTTGTACATTGGTAATGACAATACCCGATGCTGCTACTTTCTCTGAATATCCAGCCAAAAGGCCGACCTCAAAGCTAGAGACCTCAAGTTGGCAATAACGTTTCGGTTTTATGCTTTCTTGGAAGCCTTGCTGTTGGAATAATTGGACCCTATAAGTATGACGCTCTTGGACCTCCGTTTTCAATGCAATAGGCTTCTCATTAGCCAAGTCTGCAATCATATGAGTGTAGAGTGGTTCATCAAATCCGTGGTCCTTGAACTCCTCGTCAATGCGAAATTTAATGTTGTATTTTCCAGAGCCCTCTGACAGACCTCGCTTGCTGACAAATCCTAGTGCGACAATCTGTTTGCCGTTTTCGGTTTCTATCTCTCCAATATAGCGTCGGCTCAGGTGTTTTGGCTTGCGTTTACTATCGTTTTGTTTCCAAAGTTCTACTGTTGATGGATTATTGGGCCAGTCTTGGTTGGACAATTTTACCAAAGCGGCATAATCAGAGTCGGTGGACTCAAATGGGCGTATTGTAAATTTGGCTGGGGCTGTTTTCATTGTTGTTGGGTTTTTTTGTTTAAATTAAATTAAACAAGCTAATTTTTCATATGAGGTGTTGATTTTTTTTTTGGTAATGACTCGTTCTTGTTATGGTGGAATAATTAGATTTAGAAAGTCTGACGGCTATATGAGTACACCCTGTGGAGTTCATAATCCAATTCCTGTTAATACTTTTGCAAAGAGAGTAAAAGAATGGAATATTAGATTAAGAAATGTTAATTTTCAACATCTTGATTATAAAGATGCTTTTGATATGGCAGAAGAAGGAGATCTTATTTATTGTGACCCTCCATATAGTCATAGTCAGAGCATTCTTTATGGGGCTCAAGATTTTAAATTA
>JAHDIA010000583.1 GCA_020631035.1 Chitinophagales bacterium
GTCCAAAGCACCTTCGACTGCTCCTGCGCCAACCAGTGTGTGTATTTCATCAATAAAAAGTATGAATTGCCCATTGGAAGAAGTAATTTCTTTGATGACTGCCTTGAGTCTTTCCTCAAAATCGCCTCTAAATTTGGCTCCTGCCATCATTGCTCCCATATCTAGTGCATAAATGGTTTTGTCTTTGAGGGTTTCGGGGACATCGCCCCCTACAATTCGGTGGGCAATGCCTTCGGCTATAGCTGTTTTACCCACACCAGGTTCTCCGACCAAAACTGGGTTGTTTTTGGTTCTACGAGAAAGGATGTGTAGTACTCTTCTGATTTCTTCATCTCGACCAATTACAGGGTCTAACTTTCCCTTTGCCGCCATATCGTTTAGATTCTTAGCAAACTTTTCCAAGGCTTGGTAAGACGATTCTGCATTGGCATCCTTGACATTGCTTCCATTCCGCAATTGCTCTATTGCTTGGGTTAATTCTGTTGACCTTACTCCAGCATCTTTTAGGATACGAGCAGCATCACTCTTGATCTCCATTAGTGCCAATAGTAAATGTTCAATGGAAACAAAATCATCCCCCATTTTCTTTGCCAATCCTTCTGATTTGTAAATGACCTGATTGGCAGATTGAGACATATATTGGTCCGTTATTTCTGGTACTTGTCCATAAGATTCCAATTGCTTGTTTACAACTTTGGTCAATGGTCCCAAATCAATTCTCAATTTCCCAAAAATGTATTCTATAAAATTTTCGTCCACATCCAAAAGAGACTTTAGTATATGTAAAGGCTCTATAGTTTGATGACTCATATTAAAGGCTAGAGACTGTGCTCCAGCCAATGTTTGTTGTGATTTTATGGTGAAATTCTTCATATTTCTATAATGAATCTTTTTATCAACTTATTAATTACATTATAATTCTTAACAAAATGGATGCCTTTGAGTAATTTTGCATCAAAAACTGAAATATTGTCACCGACATATAAAAATGCTTGACATATTGTCAGTTAGATTTTACTTATTTTCAAAAATCATAATCTATAACAAAATAATTTTGTTATAGCTATTTATTCAGAACGTTTGAATTTAGAAAAACTATGTATACTGATAGACCTACTTCTTCATTTGTCAATAGACACATTGGCCCTTCTGCTGAAGAAACCAAAGAAATGCTTAGCCTTTTAGGGATAGATAATTTTGATGAACTACTTTCACAAACCATTCCTCAATCCATTAGAATGGACAAACCTTTGGAAATAGGAAACGGATTGGAAGAGCATATTTTTCTGAACAAGCTCAAAAAAATCAGCCAGAAAAACAAGGTGTTTCAATCTTATATTGGCTTGGGATACTATCCCTGTATTACGCCTTCCGTACTTCAACGCAATGTCTTTGAAAATCCAGGCTGGTATACTCAATACACCCCTTATCAGTCAGAGATTTCACAAGGAAGACTAGAGTCATTGCTAAATTTCCAAACAATGCTTACCGATTTAACTGCTATGGAAATTGCCAATGCTTCTTTATTAGACGAAGCCACAGCAGCAGCAGAAACAATGACAATGTTCTACAATTTGCGTAATAAATCAGCTAAAAAAGCCCCTCTTAAACAATTCCTTGTTTCTGAACATTGTTTTCCACAAACCAAAGAGGTCATCCTTACAAGAGCTAAACCACTAGGCATTGAAATCATTTTTGCACTACCTGAAGACTTTGATTTAAATGAGCAAGTGTTTGGAATGTTTTTGCAGTATCCCAACCAAAATGGTCAGATACAAGATTATTCTTCTTTGGTCAAAGTAGCCAAAGAGAAGAACATTTATGTAGGAGTTGCCAGTGATTTGATGGCTTTATGTTTGCTTACTCCCCCTGGCGAATGGGGAGTAGATGCAGTGGTAGGTAACACCCAACGTTTTGGTGTTCCAATGGGATATGGTGGCCCACATGCCGCCTTCTTTGCTACTAGAGCAGCCTATAAGCGTTCCATTCCTGGTCGAATCATAGGTGTTTCTGTTGACAGATTGGGCAATCAAGCCCTACGTATGGCATTGCAAACAAGAGAGCAACACATCAAGCGAGAAAAAGCAACTTCCAATATTTGCACTGCGCAAGCTTTACTCGCCAATCTTGCTGGTTTTTATGCTGTTTATCACGGTCCTCAAGGCTTACAACAAATTGCTCAAAACATCCACCAAAAAACACAACTATTGGTCAATGCCCTCAATATTTTGGGGATAGTCATTAGCAATGAACATTATTTTGATACCATTGAAATTCAGATTGAAGCAAGGCAATATTACCGTTTACGAGAAATTGCTTTGGTCAATGCCATCAACTTTAGATATGCCAAGATCAATTACATTGGCATTTCAATAAACGAAACGACTACCTTTGAAGACATTGCCAAAATCGTTCAAGTATTTGCACAAGCTATGGACAAACTACCTCCGACTTTGAAAAAAGAGGTAGAAAAAAGCCCAGCATTTCCCAATACCTGTATCAGAAAAAGCAATTATTTAGAGCATCCTGTTTTCAACTCTTATCATACCGAAACAGAAATCATGCGTTACATCAAGCGGCTCGAAAACAAAGACCTTTCGCTTACCCACTCTATGATTCCGCTTGGTTCTTGCACTATGAAACTCAATGCTGCTACCCAATTGATGCCCGTTAGTTGGGAAGCATTTAATCAGTTGCATCCTTTTGCTCCTATAGACCAAACGGAAGCCTACCAAATCATCTTTGATGAATTATCAAAAAAGCTTGCTCAAATTACAGGTTTTGATGCTTGTTCTCTCCAACCAAACTCAGGTGCACAAGGCGAATATGCAGGCTTAATGATCATCAAAGCATTTCATGAATACAATAATGAAAAACATAGAGATGTTGTACTCATTCCCTCATCGGCCCACGGCACCAATCCTGCCAGTGCAGTAATGAGTGGCTGCAAGGTAGTAGTTGTAAAATGTGATGAGGAAGGAAGCATAGACCTTGAAGACTTAAAAGCAAAAGCTGAAAAACACGCCGATAAATTGGCCGCTATGATGATTACTTATCCAAGTACTCATGGTGTGTTTGAAGAAAACATTCAAGAAGCTACCAAATTGGTACATCAACATGGTGGCAAAGTTTATATGGATGGTGCCAATATGAATGCCCAAGTAGGACTCACCAATCCTGGCATCATTGGAGCCGATGTTTGCCATCTCAACCTCCACAAAACCTTTGCCATTCCACATGGTGGGGGTGGTCCTGGCATGGGTCCTATTTGTTGTAGCCAAGAGTTGGCTCCTTTCTTACCCACTCATGGATTCTTAGGATCCAATGCAGAAGCCACCAATATTGGAGCAGTATCGGCTGCTCCTTGGGGCAGTGCCAGTATCTTATTGGTATCTTATGCTTACATCCAATTATTAGGCTCTGATGGACTAACCCAAGCCACCCAATACGCCATTCTCAATGCTAATTATATTAAAAGTAGACTCGAAAAACATTTTGATGTCTTATATGCTGGCAAAAATGGTAGAGTTGCACACGAACTCATACTAGACTTTAGAGACTACAACAAGAGCATCAATATAAGCGTCGAAGACATTGCCAAACGTTTGATGGATTATGGTTTTCATGCCCCAACAGTTTCTTTTCCTGTACCAGGGACCATTATGATCGAACCAACTGAATCTGAAAACAAAGTCGAACTCGACCGATTCTGTGAAGCGATGATTTCCATCAAAGCAGAAATTCAAGAAATCATTGATGACAAAGTTGATAAAGACAACAATGTACTCAAAAATGCACCTCACATTTTACAAGAAGTAACCGCTGATGAATGGCTCTATCCTTACAGTCGTCAAAAAGCAGCTTATCCACTCTCTTGGGTCAGAGATGCCAAGTTTTGGCCTACTGTTGCTAGAGTATCCAATAGTCATGGAGATCGTAATTTAATATGTAATTGTCCTCCAATAGCATCTTATGAAGAAGTAAACAATTCTTAATTTTTTGGACGGAACGTTGAAGGCTCCGTTTGCATGTGGTGTCCCTGCTATTCGCTTCTATGGCGGCACTGGGGAAATATTTCATTTATCCCTCCACGCCAGTACAGATCCCGATGCATCGGGATGCGTCTCTACGATGCCGCCATATCCACTACTATCAGGCGTAAAAATGCTTGCTTTCTCCTTCGTTGCCAATAATTCAAAAAAACTTTTGTTGTTTTTCTTAAATTTTATGAGAATATTCTATCTTTGCCGAACTTTTGCGGATGTGGTGAAATTGGTAGACACGCTAGACTTAGGATCTAGTGCTTCACGGCGTGGGGGTTCGAGTCCCTCCATCCGCACC
>JAHDIA010000584.1 GCA_020631035.1 Chitinophagales bacterium
CATAGGTCGACCCCTACTGACCGTTTTTTGTTTGCATTTCCTGTTCAGACGCAAAACCTTGCATCTCTACGGGCAATATACCAAAATACAAAATATTTTTCATATCACCTCTTTATTTGATTTTTATCACAATCAATGTATGATCGTCGGGGTATTTTTTGGTGTTGATGTAGGTGTAATAATCGTTCAAAATCAATTTCTTGAGGGTTTCCGCTGAGGTGTCTGCATGTTCTTTTACGCAATTTAACAATCTTTCATTTCCATATTCTCTTTGGGTCTGTGAATTGCGGCTTTCAACTATACCATCGGTAAATAATACAAATACATCATCAGGATTGAAGCGTTGTTGGTAGGTTTTGACAAACTTAGAATAAGAGGAATCTCTAATAATGCCTAATCCTAAACCTTCGTCTTCCAAAAAATAAGCTTGATCTATCTCTGATTCGTAATACAATACGGGAGTGTGCCCTGCTCTACCATACAAAACCAATTGTTTGCCAAAATCAAACAAGGCATAGGTTACTGTAATGAATACTCGCTTGGCAAGACATCGGGATAAGGCTTCATTGGCAAACTCTAAAAAGGTAGAAACGGGCAAGTTCAATTGTGCCAAGGATTGAAAAACGCCTTTGAGGTGCGCCATATAAAAAGCAGCCGATGCTCCTGAACCTGCTACGTCTGCCACAATGACTGCTAGTCGGTTTTCGTCCAGTAAAATAAAGTCGTAATAATCTCCTCCTACTTCCAAGGCACTTTCGCTTAGGGCTGCCATCTCAAAATGGTCTGACTGAGGAAACTTTAGGGGAAGCAATTGTTTTTGAACTTGTCGGGCAATCTCCAATTCTTGTTTGGCTCGTTCTGATTCAAGTGAGGCTTCTAAAAGTGCCGCATTTTCGAAGGCTAGACTTGCTTGTTCAACATAGCCTCTCGCCAATTCTATTTGGTATTCATCAAATCCATTTTGTATCTTACGCAACAAACAGACCACTCCTTGTAGTTTACCTTCAACGGAAACTGGATACCCCAAGAGTGCTTTGTATTCTTCGATTGTATCGATTTCTCCTTGTTGATTTTCCAAAAGGTTTTGTATGTAATGGTGTTTTTTTGTTGGAAATTTCTCAACCAATTGTTTGAGTTTGCTTTTCTCCAAATATTGTTTGACTTCCTCTTTGGTAATTTTATCTGTATGAAAAATACTAGGTTCCGCTTGTTTTTCTCTTTCCAACATCAACCAACCTGCATCGGCTTTGGTATCTTGAAAGCACTTTCTAAACAACAACTTATAGGTATCCTCTACAGGCTCTCTATTGATGACTGAACGGCTGATTTCTTGAAAACTTTTGATTTCTTCGCTTCTTCGTTCTGTAATAGAAGCCAAAGGCATATTGAACAAGAGTGCTAATACACTAATAGAACTGTATACTAAGATAAAAATTAGGCAAATAAGAATAAATGTATTCAACACTAGCGGTTGTAAAACAAAACTCGGCAAATGGTAATTGAGGGCATTTTGCAACATCCCAAAAATCAAAAAGCCCAACAACATCAAAAAGAGAATACTCAACCATTTGGTGCGCATATTAATAGAGACAATCCACTTGATTCGGAACAACAAACTCAGTCCCAAAATAAGTGCCATCAAAAACAATCCACTCTTTGCCAATTCGGGAAATGCAAACAATTCTATTCGTCCTACAGCGGCAATGCCTAATAAAGCCAAAAAAGCATCCCATTGACGACGTACTGAATAGGTCTCATTTTGTTCAGACAATTTTTTGTAACCAAACAGTACATCTAATAAAAAATAGATAAAAGCATAAAAACCTAGTAATTCAAAAAACTGAACCACTTTGGAAGGAAAAGACAAGTAAGCAATGATGAATGCCAAAAAACTCACACCCAAACAACTAAAACCTGTACGACACAGTTGTATGAAGAGTTTTTCGACACTATAGACCATACGATCAATATAAAGCTGTCGAAAATACAATAAATGAAATATAAAAAAAACTACTAAAGCTCCATCAAAAACGATTTTGGGTATGGGGAAACCAATGGTGTCTGTTAAACGCATGAGCATCGCTCCTAGGTAAAACAAGCAACCTATTATTAGATAGCGAAAAACAGTCAACTGCTTAGGCTGTAATGTAAGTTTATTCAATGTAGTCAATGACGTGTGTGTGTTTCCTTTCCAAATTTACATTTTGAAGGTATAAAAAAAGAATAAGATTATCATAAAAGACTGTAAATTTGCACACTATATGGGAAGACGAAAAAACAGAATAATAGAATCTGTCGAGGTGGTAGACATCGTGACAAAGGGAAAAGGCCTAGCCCGAAAGGATGGTAAGGTCATTTTTATAGAAAATGCCATACCTGGAGATGTGGTAGATGTACGCATCCAAAAAAAGAAAAAAGATTACAGTATGGGCTATGTCTATAAGATGATTAAGCCCTCTCCCCAACGTATTAAGCCATTTTGTGAACATTTTGGCAATTGTGGGGGATGTAAGTGGCAATATTTGTCCTACGAACAACAGCTCAAATACAAGGAGAAAATTGTCCACGAAGCTTTTACCAGAGTGGGCAAATTGAGTTTTGAGGAAATTTTGCCCATTTTGGGTTCGGAGAAATCGCAGTATTACCGAAATAAAATGGAATACACTTTTTCCAATAGTCGCTGGATATTGCCTGAAGAAGCAGAAGCAGGAATAGAAATCGTAGAGCGCAATGCCTTGGGCTTTCATGTTCCCAAGCTCTTTTCTAAAATTGTGGACATACATGAATGTTTTTTGCAGGATGATTTTGCCAATACCATCCGCAATGCTGTTCGTACATTTGCTCTAGAAAATGATTACAGTTTTTATGACATTCTCAATCACCAAGGCTTGCTGCGCAATTTACTTATTAGAAATAGCCTCATTGGTGAGTGGATGGTCATTGTGAGTTTTGGGGAAAAAGATGAAAGCAAGACTGAGCAATTGATGGAATACCTAGACAAAACTTTCCCTCAAATTACTTCTTTACATTATGTGGTCAATCTGAAAAAGAATGACACTTTGTTTGACCAAAACATCATTTGTTGGAAGGGCAAAGGCTATATTGATGAATACTTGGAAGAACTCAAGTTTAAGATCAGCCCTAAGTCGTTTTTTCAGACCAATCCTTATCAAGCTGTTAAATTGTATGATGTGGTTCGTCGCTTTGCCAACCTTCAAGGCGATGAGACCGTTTACGATTTGTATACGGGCACAGGGAGTATTGCACAATTTTTGGCAAGATATTGTAAAAAAGTCGTTGGTGTAGAGGAGGTAGCGGACGCTATCAAGGATGCTCGCTACAACGCCAAAGAAAATAAGTTGGATAATTGTCATTTTGTAGTGGGCGATGTCAAAAATGAATTCAACCCCCAGTTTGTCCAAAAACATGGGGCGGTTGATTTGTTGATTACCGACCCTCCAAGGGCTGGCTTACACGAAACGGTTGTACAAAACATTTTGACCATTGCGCCTCCACGTATTGTTTATGTGAGTTGTAATCCTGCTACCCAAGCAAGGGATTTGAAATTGATGGAGGAACAATATCGTATTGTCAACATTCAGCCTGTGGATATGTTTCCACATACTTATCATATTGAGAATGTGGTTTTGTTGGAAAAAAGATAAGTCATTAAGTATATGAGTTACCAAGAAAAATTGTTTAAGCTAAGAGAAGATGTAAAAATTGTTGGTCCGTATTTGAAACAAGTATCTGAAGAAATACGCACCCAAAAAGTATCCAAGTATCCTATTTTTATTGTGCATCAAGAAAAAGCGATTCGATTGGGTAAAATGATTCTCGACAAAGAGAATTCCCGAACATATTGGTCTTACAATGCCAGTTTGTTGGAGGAGTTTGTACAAAAGAATTTTGTTGCTGAAAATAATTTAGAAGAATTCAAAAAGGTGTACAAATCTCCTGATGAATATATGTGTTTCTTTTTGTTGACGCCAGAGGATATGAATTTTGTGTTTTGTCCATTTGATATGAATAAGGAGTGGGGGTAGAGATGTTGCGTGCAACGTCTGTACGGAATGGGAGGAAATAAGCAGGATGCCTGGCGGAATGGGAGGTAGAGACAAGGCATGCCTTGTCTAGACGGAATGGGAGGAAATAAGCAGGATGCCTGGCGGAATGGGAGGTAGAGACGTTGCGTGCAACGTCTGTACAGAATGGGAGGAAATAAGCAGGATGCCTGGCGGAATGGGAGGTAGAGACGTTGCGTGCAACGTCTGTACAGAATGGGAGGAAATAAGCAGGATGCCTGGCGGAATGGGAGGTAGAGACGTTGCGT
>JAHDIA010000585.1 GCA_020631035.1 Chitinophagales bacterium
TCCCTTGCTTCAAATTTTAAATCTCAAAAGGATCATCCTCAACCAATAATTGGCTATCTAAGTGAACGGGAATAACTCTATTGCTTTCAACATAAACCAAATACAATTCAATATGAGTGTAGTTGTTCATTTCTTCTAAAACTTTTCCGTAGGCAACAATTTGTTTTACATGGCTAGGGTTGGTTGTTCTTTTTTTGTAATCAATGACAATGGCCTTTTTGTTTTTTAGAATGATTCTATCGGGTTTGTAGAGTTCGCCTTCACTCAAAATAAACTGTTCAGGAACAACTTCCCAGCTTTCGTCAAACCATTGTGACACTTGTTCTTTATTTAATAGTTCGCCTACTTTTTGATTAATGGGTTCTCGGTCTTCTTCTTTTAAAATTCGATCCCGTATCAAATCATCTATGGTTTTTCTTAAATTCTCTTTTTTATCCAAGCGTTCCATGACATTGTGTACCTTAACCCCCATCTGAATCCGCTTGGCTTTTTCCGTGTCCAATATTTCGTAGTACCTTTCGTGTTCGGGACGAAGCTTTATTTTATCTGCAAAAGGGTAACTTTTATAAGTAGGGAGGGGTGCCTGAATGCTTTCTGCTTCGGAGGCTACTTCATTTTTAACAGCATTGCCAAAATAAAAAGCATTTTCATCCTCACTCCAATATTGATTGAAGGGAAATTCAGGATCACTTAAAATGTGTTGCAAGATGGCATTCAGTTTACTTCCTTGTTCTGTTCTGCTAGAGGCTTGGTCGGAATAGATATACAAATGATCTTTGGCACGGGTAAAGGCAACATAAGCAATATTGAGGGCGTCAACCAAGGTTTCGTTAAATTCTTGGTAGTAGGCCAAATCAAAATTGGTTTTTGCTAAATCTTTTACATAGCGCAAAGGGAGTAATTTTAAATTGCTAAAAGGTTCAGACAATTCCTTGGTCCAAAAAGTTTCTCCTGCTTTGGGGCGAAAACTGTAATTGGCAAAGGGTAAAAATACAATGGGCGCCTCTAGACCTTTGGAGGTGTGTATGGTCATAATACGAACTGCATTGCCACCTTCAGGAGAAATGATGTGCGTCTTATTTTGATTTTCATTCCACCAATCTAAAAAATCACTAACATTGGCAACATTTTGAGTAGCTAAATCCAAGCAAACATCTTGAAAGCGTTGCAGGTATACATCAAGGTCTGTATTTAAATTTAAATACAAAATAATGTCCTCTATAATTTCAACCAAAGATTTTTTCTTGATGTGTAAACTGTTTTCTTGAAAGTCTTTTGGGAGAATTTGTTTGAACAAACTCTCAATTTGAGTTTTAATTTCTTCTTGACTGAGTGGAGCCTGCGAAGCTTGTGCTGGTTCATTTGTGTTATTAGAGTTAGAATAGGATGTGTATTCCACATCGGTAGCATCTTCGTCTTTTACCTCCTTGGTCAACAAATCGATTTGGTCAATAATGTAATCTGTAAATAGCAAATGGTGATCGGCTATTTGTATGTTAAAGTATTGTGTGTATTGATATAGAAGTTTGCTGCGATTCAACGGATCAAATTCATTGTGTAAATATTCAAGTACAGCAATGATTAAACGGATGATGGATGCATTTTTTAACAACAATGATTGCTTAGAAATAAAGGCAATTCCTTGTTGGCTAAAATATTCTGCTACTTCGCCAGCTTCTTTGTTGCCTCTAACCAAAACGAGCATATCTTTGAGTTGGAATCCGTGTTGTCTGCAAACATCAATGTCTTTTTCCAGTGTTGTTAAAATAAGGTCCTTAGAGCGGGCAATAAGTTCTCCGTCGGATGTTTTTTCAGAAGTGAAAAATTGAGCCTTGACCAATCCGCCTTCTTGTCTTTGTGGTACTTGTTCGATTGAGGCATAGGTGTTTTCCAAAAGTTTGTAATCTTTTAAATCAGCACTTGCCAAGAGTTCAGGGGTGCGAAGCAACAATTGTTTGGTCTGTTCAAAAAAAGCATTGTTGAAATGAACAATATTTGCTCTGGTTCGGTAATTGTTTTCTAGTAATTTGATTTCGGTATTGTAGTAAGGTAAGTCCTTTTGTACTTGCTCCAACAACAACTTTAAATTTCCCCCACGCCAACGGTAAATGGATTGTTTGACATCGCCTACAATTAAAACGTGATTGTCTTCCGATAAAGCATTTTTGACAAGAGGTAAAAGATTGATCCATTGATAGTCCGAAGTGTCCTGAAATTCGTCAATCAAAATGTGTTTGTAGGTACTGCCCACTTTTTCTAAAATAAAAGGAGCATCACTTTCGGCTATGATTTCCTTAATCAAAGCATTGGTGTCAGAGATGAGCAAAAGATTGTTTTCGTCTCTATACTTTTTGAGTTCTTTGCCCAAGGCATTCAATACACCATAGGAAT
Organism: Chitinophagales bacterium; assembly: GCA_020631035.1. GTDB lineage: Bacteria > Bacteroidota > Bacteroidia > Chitinophagales > UBA2359 > JAHDGP01. The sequence continues at coordinate 2,392 of JAHDIA010000585.1, forward strand.
AAATATTGGACAAGACCATTTTAGTCGAAAGGTATTCTTTGTGTTTTTGCTCGTAGAGTTCATAGGTTTTTTGAAAAATAGAATCTAGCCCAGCAGCCAATACCTCTTCTACTTTCTCTTGGTTTTTTTTGATATACCAATCAACTTCCCCCTCAAATGCTTTGATTTGTGTTTTGCCTGGCTCGTATTTTTTATCTGGAATGTTTTTGGTGAAATAAGTAAAGGTATATGCTCGAAAATCTTTTACAGTTAATCCATATTGCTTGACCAAATCTATTGCTTGTTGAGCATAGCGTTTCATTGCATTTTCAAAACTACTGATGGCCTTTTTTAAGTCTTTGATAAGTGCCTTTAATTCTTCGATGGTGACCACACCATCCCGACTGATTTCGTAAAATTTTTCTTTAAATAGTTCACCACCCATCTTGCGTATTTGATAGTCAATGAACCAGCCCTTGTTCTCACTGATTTGGTCATCGGTAAATTGTTTGAGCCAAGTAGTTAAGTCTGGGTATTCTTTCAAATTGGCGTAAAGCATATCAATGGACGAGCGAAGTGCCTTGCCAGTGTCCATATCAATGGTGTACTTGGGAGGGAGATTGAGTTCTCTAGCACAAGCTCGAATGATACTCGTAAAAAAACTATCAATGGTACTGACTTCAAAACGGGAATAATTGTGTAGCAAATTGCGCAACACTTTTCTAGCATTTTCCTTGAGGTTTTCTTTCTTGGTTTCGGGCAGTTCCAGCGCAATTTGCTCCAACATATCCGAAGAGGTTTCAAGGGCAATGTTGTTCAGTTCCTCTACAATTCTCGTTTTCATTTCTTCTGTAGCCTTATTCGTAAACGTAATCGCCAGAATGTGTTTGTATTCTTGGGGATTTTGCAATACAATTTTAAGGTATTCTTTTACCAATGTAAAAGTTTTACCCGAACCAGCAGACGAACGGTAAATGGTCAAAGGCATAAAGCGTTTCTTTTGAATAAGAGGAGTTAGCTGAACAAAGAAACACAATAATGTGGATATTTAAAAATGCAATTTTTGAGCGTGGCGCATGGGGAAGGATGAACGCATAGGACAGACAAAGCACGAAAAGTTAACCAGATTAAGCCCTCTTGTAGCCAAATCTGGTGGACATAAATAAAAAAGACATCTAACACGAATGCTAGATGTCTTTGATAAATAGTTTGATTTTGATTAACGTTCTACAAATATTTTTCTAACCGATGATGTATTATCTGTCTTGATATTAATCAAGTAAATACCTGAAGCATATTGACCTTCCAATTCAATGCGTGCATTGTTGCCTGTAAAGGTCACTGTTTGGATCAATTGACCATTGTTGTTGTAAATCTCAACCCAATGTTTACCAGCTTCCTTATGCTCAATATTGATAAAACTATTGGCAGGGTTGGGAGATACCACAAAATTGTATTCAGCGATGTCACCAATACCTGTGTTTTGATCCGCAACTACATAAGAGAAGCTTTTAGTACAGCCTGTTTTGTTATCTGTTACTTCTACCATGTAAGTATCAGGTGCCAAATCAGTTAATTCTGTAACATCATTGTCCCCTGTACTCCAAGCATAAGAATAATCAGCCTCATCTTCACTTGGGACAACAGAAATAGAGCCTAAATAAGGTCCATCAGCATCTAAAATGGTTTCGCTAATGCCAGGAAGAGGGGTGGCAATAATACTACCAGCCAAAATGCTCGTACCTGCCGCATTGGTTACCTCAAGACTTATAGTATGTGTACCAGGAGTATCAAATGTAACGCTTGGGTTGGCATCTGTACTTGTGGCAGGAGTACCATTCTCAAAAGTCCAATTATAAGTCATATCAGTTACAGAAGTACTTTGGTCTGTAAAATCAACTGATTCACCAGCACAAACTTCGTTGGCATTACTAGAAAAAGCAGCAATGGGCAATTCTGTT
>JAHDIA010000586.1 GCA_020631035.1 Chitinophagales bacterium
CATCGGGATTGCGGGTGCCCAAACCGAAAACAGGCGCAAAACACAACCTACAAAAAAAATGTTGGGGCGAATAAACATTCGCCCCAACACAATCCCGTAGGGGTAGACCTATGTGTCTACCCGAACAGGAACCACCCGAACAGGAACCACATATACACAAAACAAGAACCCCAAAGAAGCAGGGCGTGAAGCGGACAGAAAAAAGAACCGACGAAAGCACACCAGAACCGATGTCTACGCCCGATTGCAGTGGATAGCTCCCGTTGGTTTGGCAAAATCTAACAGGTTTTTGAAACCTGTTAGATTGCCAAACCAACGGGACTTGGAACGGAAAGCGGGGACCCGTGAAGGTTTGAAAAACCAGCGTTCCGTCCCATTTATTAGACAATAGCTCAATTTCCCCTCCAATTGGCCCCATCAAACAGGGCTATTGTAAGAATTATGCAATTCCTAAAAACAATACTGGATTTTGATGATAAAAAATTGTAATTTTATGCGTCTGTTATGAACTTGCATTAAAGTAAGTGGTTTTATTATTGAATCAGTTAACATCACACAAAACCAAGACATTTTTATGAAATTTGGAAAACTGTATGCGCTTGCCTTATCCGCCTCTGTATGTCTAACAATGACATTCAACCATCTAAATGCACAAGTGCAGAACGAAGAAGTTCAAATGGGGCATTTTATGTCAGGTACAGCTCAGTATCAGCAAAAGGGAACAAACAATCAATTAAAAAACAATTGTACAGGACAAGAGACCTATCGTAGCATTGATGGGACTTGTAACAATTTGAACAATCCAGAGTGGGGAGCAGTAGACGCACCACTCAAACGATATTTGCCTGCTATGTATGATTCCTCCAATGATTTGGTTGGAACCACTAGAGCCAATCCTCGTTCCATTAGCAATATTGTTGTTCAAGATGCAGCCAATGAAAGTTCACCTGATTTGAGTGCCTTTGTATTTTCTTGGGGGCAGTTTATAGATCACGATGTAACTTTTACGCCTGAGTCTGAAGCACCGCAAGATTTGCGAATGATTATGCCAACAGGGGAAGAGGGGGATCGCATTACTTACCCCATCGCTTTTAAACGTTCAGAAGCTATGCCTGGAACAGGTATGCCAGGAGGACCGATGAGGGAGCAAATGAACATCACAACCTCTTGGGTGGATGCTTCTATGGTTTATGGAGCAGGGGAATTTCATGCCAATTATTTACGGGCTTTTGAAGATGGCAAATTGCGTACTTCTACAGGTAATTTGTTGCCTTACAATACCATTGATGGAGAACGCAATTCACCCATTGATCCCAATGCGCCTTATATGATTGGGCAAGAGAATGGATTGCCTTTGTTTGTGGCAGGTGATTTTAGAGTAAATGACCAACCTGGTTTGTTGGCATTGCATACTTTGTTTGTATTGGAACACAATAGAATATGTGAGGAGTTGGTGGCAAGTGGGATGACAAATGATGAAGCGATTTATTTGGAAGCTCGTAAGAAAGTAAGTGCCATTGTACAAAAAATCACTTTTGAAGACTTTCTACCAGCCTTGACGATTAATTTGGATGCTTATACGGGATATGATGCGACAATACAACCAGATGTAGCCAATGTGTTTGCCACAGCGGCTTATCGCATTGGACATACAATGGTGACCCAAAAATTGATTTTGAGAAACGATGATGGCAGTTTGGTAGGACCAGGTTGGTTGATGTTGCGTCAAGCCTTTTTGAATCCAGATTGGGTAGATATTTATGGCATAGATGCTGTGTTGAATGGATTGGGACAAATGCACCAAATGAAAATTGACAACAAGATTGTAGAAGAATTGAGAAGCTTTTTGTTTTTTGAAGATGCAATTGGTGGTCCAGGTATTGATTTGGCTGCTTTGAACATTCAAAGAGGAAGAGATCATGGATTGGATGATTACAATGCGTATCGTCAATATTTTTTGGGCAATGCTGCCACAACTTTTGCCGATATTAATCCTGATGTTGTAGATGAATTGAGTACTGCCTATTCAGATGTAAATGATATTGATATATGGGTGGGTTTGTTATCAGAGAAGCCACAAGCGGGTAGTGTTTTAGGGCCTAGTATTACAGCTATTTTAAAAGATCAATTTCAACGTGTGAGAGATGGGGATTACTATTACTATATGAATGACCCTGCTTGTACTGAAGCAGAAAGAGAGGAGATCAATGCGACGAATTTGTCGGATGTGATTAAAAGAAATACAGAAATAGAAAACATACAAGAAAATGTATTCTACCAAGAAAGAATGATGATGTGTGATGTAGATTATGCTACTTTGGAAATCAATCGCCAAGGTGCTTTATATGGGGTGACGGACATTCCTACAGATGGCAATGAGATTTATTCTTGGTATACTTATGAAGGAAATATGGTTGCTCAATTTACGGGCAATCCGTATTATTCTCCTAGTGAGTTGGGTACTTACTTTTTAACAGTGGTTGATCCAGATACAGAGTGTTTCCAAATGTTTGGACCACGTATCATCACAAGTTTAGATGGTTGTTGCGAATTGGATGATGAGTAATGAGCAGCTAAGTGAATGATTTAGATAGCCCAAAAAGGCTATAAAAAATAGCTAGAAATATATGGTACAATTCATTATAAAAAGGTTGCTCTCTGGTTTGTCGGTTTTGTTTGGGGTGACTGTTTTGGTTTTTGTCTTGTTTAAGATGATGCCTGATCCTGCTAGGCTCACGATGGGGCAAAGAGCGGATGTTGCTTCTGTGGAGGCAATCCGAAAAGCGGAATATTTGGACAAGCCTGTTTGGCAACAATTTTTGTATTATCTCAATGACTTGTCACCTATTTCTATTAATGAAATATCGGAGGAAAAGCAAAAAGAATACAGATATACTCAACTTTTTTCAATTGGTGAAAACAAGGCCATTGTTGCCAAGCCACCTTATCTTCGACGGTCTTATCAAACCAAACGAAGGGTGACAGATGTATTGATGGGAGCTTTGCCCACTACTGGAATTTTGGCACTTGCCTCGATTATTATTGCCACTTTCTTTGGGATTATTTTTGGCATTCTGGCTGCAGTCAAGCAGTTTGGGTGGCTAGACAATTCTATTTTGGTGACGACTGTATTGGGGATTTCCCAGCCTTCCTATTTTTCGGGGGTTATTTTGGGACTGGTGTTTGGCTATTTGTTGGCAGACTATACAGGACTGAGTCATACAGGCTCACTCTTTGAGTTAACCGATTTGGGAGATGAAGAGTTTCGACCGAGAAATTTGATTTTACCTGCTCTTGCTTTGGGTATTCGACCCATTGCCATCATTACCCAATTGACCCGTAGTTCGATGATTGAAGTGTTATCCCAAGATTACATTCGGACAGCCAAAGCCAAAGGATTGTCTTATTTTAAAGTTTTGCGAAAACACGCTTTGCGCAATGCCCTCAATCCAGTTATTACAGCTGTTTCAGGCTGGTTTGCTGCTTTGTTGGCGGGTGCCTTCTTTATCGAAATCATTTTTGACATCAAAGGACTGGGATTTGAAACCATCAAAGCACTACAAAATTTGGACTTTCCTGTGGTGATGGGTTCCGTACTTTTTACAGCAGCTATCTTTGTAACTGTCAACATTTTTGTGGATGTTTTGTATGGTATACTTGACCCAAGAGTGTCTAATCAGTAAAAGAAGCGTCGGAAGAGCGGGTGGATGCACGCTTGTATGAAATATGAAGTATGCGTTGGCTAACCAGATTGAATGAAGCCATGGAAGACGCACGCTGCCCCAAAAACAAGGAACTTATTATTTAACCATTCCTAAGCGCTTCCTGTTCAATGAATTCACAACTCATAATTCACAACTCATAATTCACAACTCATAATTCCCATGTCCAATATAGCCAGAGTTTTGTTGTTTTTGTTTATAGCCCTTTTGGTGATCTTGAATCTAATGGTGTTTTTGGGAGGCAAAAAGCAAGAAGTCCAAAAACAAGAAGAACATAAACGGGATAGAGTAGAGCAAGCCTTGGAAGCCTCAGAGAATAGAATTGACCCAGATGAAGTGTTTCCGCCTAAAGAAGAACCAAAGCAAGAAGTTGTAAAAGCAGTAAAAAAATTGGCACCAATAGAAGAACAAATGGAAGCAATGGGCTTGGTCAATGTTAAGGAAGTGATCCCCGATGTAATGGTGGATTTAAAGTATGCTACTGAAGACAATTTTATGGGTAAAGTCTTGTATACTGAAATGCGCAACTGTTATCTACAAGCAGAAGTTGCCCAAATGCTGAAGAAGGCGCAAAAAGAATTGAAAAAGCTACAAGCTGAATATAGCCTT
>JAHDIA010000587.1 GCA_020631035.1 Chitinophagales bacterium
TTAAGTATTGATTGAGTTCGTCTCTTACAACACCTGGCTGTACTTTGACCCATTTTTCTTTGACATTGAGTTCTAGTATTTGGGTAAAGTATTTGGAGATGTCCACAACTATTCCATTGCCCACACATTGACCTGCTAGGGACGTTCCTGCGGATCTTGGAATGAGCGAAGTCTGATATTCAGAAGCAAATTGAATAAGGGTGTGGAGGTCAGCGGTGGTTTTGGGTAAGGCAACTGCTAAAGGAAGTTCTCTGTATACTGAAGCATCGGTGGCATACAGTACACGCATAGTATGGTCGTAAAAAAAATCTCCCTCTAGTTGCGAGGCAAGATGAGAGAGATTTTTATTTTCAACAGTTTTTCTTTTTTGAGTAGTTAAGTTGCTTTGAGTGTTAAGCATAGCTTGTTTGTTTCTAACCTTTTTCTAACAATTAGAAAGAGGATCTTTTAAATCAACAAGCATAAAAGTTAGTTGTTTAGTAATCTTGTTTTTTTATGCTGTTGCTAAAATCTTATTGGCAACCAAATATTCTGCTATCTGAACAGCATTGGTTGCAGCTCCCTTGCGTAAATTATCAGAGACTATCCACATATTGAGGCTGTTGGGAGCCGAGTCATCTCTACGAATACGCCCTACAAATACAGCATCTTTGCCCTGTGAATGGAAAGGCATAGGATAAATATCTCTTTCGGGATTGTCCATAACAGTTACACCTTCCGTTTCGTTGAGTATTTTGTGGATGTCTGCCATTTCAAAATCCTTTTCAAAGGTGACATTGACGCTTTCTGAATGACCACCTACTACGGGGACTCTTACTGCAGTAGCAGTGATGCCCATATCAGGAGTGCCTAGAATTTTACGGGTTTCGTGTACCAACTTCATCTCTTCTTTGGTATAGCCATTGTCCAAAAAGATGTCACAATGTGGTAAGCAATTGAGGTCAATTTGGTAGGGGTATACTTTGTCTCCTGGTAAGTTGGAACGCTCAAAAGTCAACTGATTGACAGCTGCCTTTCCTGTTCCAGTAACCGATTGGTAAGTCGAAATGACCAAACGTTTTGCATTGTATGTTTGGTGCAGTTTATTCAAAGCAACAACCATTTGGATGGTAGAACAGTTAGGATTGGCAATGATTTTGTCCTCTGCTGTCAATGTATGTGCATTGATTTCAGGGACAATCAATTTTTTATCCTTGTGCATTCTCCAAGCCGAAGAATTATCGACAACGGTAGTGCCCACTTCAGCAAATTTAGGAGCATATTCCAAAGAGGTTGAACCACCAGCCGAAAAAATGGCAATATCGGGTTTTTGGGCAATGGCATCTGCCATACCCATTACAGTATAGTCTTTTTGATTGAATTGAACGGTTTTGCCAATAGAACGTTTAGAGGCTACAGCCAAGAGTTCTGAGACAGGGAATTTGCGTTCTTCTAAAACTTGTAGCATTACTTGACCTACGAGGCCAGTGGCGCCTACTACAGCTACTTTCATTTTACACTTATTTTAATTTAAGCAAATTTACAGACAAATCTACGGACGCAAAAAGCAAAAAGCACTATTTTAGTGCTATGAAATTGAAATTTATTTTTTTGGTCCTGTTTTGGTCGGTCTCTTTAAATGGGCAGTTTGTAGATAATTTTGCTGATGGAAACCTTGACAGCGATCCTGAATGGTCAGGAAATATTGAAAAATTTGAGGTGTTAAATGAAGAATTGCATTTGAATGACGCTTCTGAAACATCACCAGCTTATTTGTTCACTTCTGTTATTACTCAAGAAGAAACCAACTGGCTCTTTAAAGTAAGACTCGACTTTAATCCTTCTACGTCAAACTTTGCTAAAGTTTACATAAAAGCGGATAATTCTGATTTAACGAGTTCTTTAAATGGTTATTTTGTCAGAATTGGTGGAGCTTCAGGTGATGTGGATGATGTAAGCTTGTATCGGCAAGATGGAGACGATGAAGTCTTACTGATCGATGGAGTAGATGGCTTGGCTGCAACAGAACCCAATTTAAGTATATCTGTCAGTAGAGATGAGGCAGGTAATTGGAACTTAGGAGTTGACCCTAATGGAGGAGATAATTTTCAAGATCAAGGAACCGCCAATGATGCCACCTATGAGCAAGGACAATATATAGGAGTGTATTGTAGGTATTCCGCTACTCGTAGTGATGCTTTCTATTTTGATGATTTTGAAGTATTCCCCGTTTTTGAGGATATGGAGGCACCTGAATTATTGGAAATAACAGTTTTATCAGATACACAATTGCAACTCACTTTTTCAGAACCCATTGACCCTAGCAGCATACAAACCAGCGATTTTGAAGTCGTAGGGATTGGTGCGCCTACAGAAGCAATGATTGATTCTGAGAATCCCAATGCAATCATTTTAAGCTTTGCAACAGCTTTTCCCGCCAATCAATCCTTGATGCTGATGATTCAAAACATTGCTGATTTGGCAGGAAATGTCGTGAGTAGTACAAGCCAATCGTTTACGTTGAGTGTTGTAGCAGGAGGCGAAGTAGTCATCAATGAAATATTTGCTGACCCTAGCCCTGTGGTGGGATTGCCCGAATCAGAATTTGTGGAGTTGCGCAATTTATTGGATGTAGAAGTGAATCTGAGTGGCTGGGTTTTCTCAGATGCAAGTAAAGACATTACTTTCCCTGAAGGGAGTACGATTGCTGCCAATGGATATGTTATTCTGTGTGCTGAAGCAGAAGTGGACAATTGGAGTGCTTTTGGTGAAGTCATTGGTTTGGGAAGTTTTACCTCTCTGACCAATGGAGGAGAATTGCTACAACTCAAAAACACAACAGACAATTTAATTGATGAAGTCAATTATTCAAGTGCTTGGTACAATGATCCCGAAAAAGACGATGGAGGTTGGACACTCGAACTCATTGATCCCAACTATCCTTGCCAAGGAGCTGCCAGTTGGGCTGCTTCTGAATCTGCTACAGGAGGAACACCAGGACAAGCAAACTCCATTAGCGAAATTCCTACCGATGATGTGGCACCCACTTTAAATAGCTTATTGCTAAATGGTACAGATACCATAGAACTCGTATTTAATGAAACCATTATTGCGGATGAAAATACATTGAATCCTAACAATTATACCATAAATGGAATAGAGGTCACAGAAGCATTGGTAGAAGAAAATACCATTGTATTGGTTTTATCTGCTTCTTTACAAGAAGGAACAAGCTATACTTTAGACATTGGAACATTCCAAGATTGTGCAGGCAATGCCAATAGTGTCGAAGCTTATGCTTTTGGTTTGCCTTCTGAAGCATTGGTGGGCGAAATCATCATCAACGAAATTTTTCTTGATCCAGATGGCTCAACCCAACTACCTGAAGCTGAATTTATTGAAATAAGAAACTTGTCGGCTAAGTTTATTGATTTAAGTGGCTGGGTTTTGAGAGATAGAAACGATGAAAAAGACTTTCCTGATTTTATTCTTTCGCCCAATGAATACCTCATTTTATGTCACAAAGATTTTACAACTGATTATGAGCCTTTTGGCAAAACTTTAGGCTTTGATAGTTTTCTTAATTTAAACAATAGTGACGATGATTTGTATTTGGTCAATGCCAATGGGCAAATCATCAATGAGGTAAGATATGAAGATGCTTGGTATGGAGATGAAGCCAAAGCCGATGGAGGCTGGACACTCGAATTCATAGACTCCAATTTCCCTTGCAATGGTCCGATTAATTGGACGGCATCTGTTGACGCTGCTGGTGGAACGCCTGGTACACCCAATTCGGTTACCCAAATACCTAGCGATAATACAGCCCCAACATTACTCTTAGCAAGAGCTACTGCACCCGATACTTTGATTTTGACCTTCGATGAACAACTCGACCCTAGTAGTGCAAGTAATCTCGACAATTACAGCATTGACAATGGCATCACTATCACACAAGTTATACCAGGTATTTATGACTTGATCGTGATCTTGGCAAATCCCATTGAGTCAGGTGTGTTGTACAACATCACCATCAATCCAACTTTGATTGATTGTTCGGGTAATGCTTTTGGTGGAGGTAGCTTTGCTTTTGGTTTATCAGAAGTTGCTTTACCAGGAGAGGTCATCGTCAACGAAATATTTGCTTTGCCTAGTGGCAGTACTACTTTGCCCAATGCAGAATTTGTAGAATTGCGCAATTTAACCAATCAATTTGTTGATGTAACAAATTGGACTTTCCAAGATACAGGTAGCCCTCAAGATTTAGATATTGGAGTGATAGAGCCCAATGGTTATGCCATTTTGTGTGATATAGAAGATGTAGATTTGTTCAAACAATATGGC
>JAHDIA010000588.1 GCA_020631035.1 Chitinophagales bacterium
GCGGCTTGTCGGGCGGTGGAATGTCCTTTTTGGGCGGCATCTTCGGTGTGTTCATCTCCAAAGGTTGCTTCGTGGTATAAAAGGTCTACCCCTTGAATATAGTCAATTATGCTTTCGTCATAAATGGTGTCAGAACAAAAGGCAAAAGAACGAGGTTTGGGTGGGTCGAGTGTCAATTCGGCATTTGGGATGACTTTGCCTTCTTCGGTAGTAAAATCTGCTCCTTGTTTGATACCTGGGATAAAAGAAAAATGAATATTGTATTCTTTGATTTTGTCTTTTCGCATTGTTCGCTCCTTAAGCTTCTCTTTTACTAGAAAACCTGTAGTAGCAATACGGTGATTGAGGGGAAAAGAATGAATTTCCAATTCTTTGTCCTCAAAAATACATTGCATTGACTGATCTTGTGTAAAATGTAGGGTGGTTTGAAAAGGAACAGCTTCATGATCCAAGTCTGTATGGACTGCCAATATTTCTTTTAAAGGAGGTGGACAATAGATAGCCAAATTTTTGACACGCCCCAACAACATATAAGAAGTCAGCAAGCCCATTAGCCCAAAGTAGTGATCTCCATGTAGGTGACTAATGAAAATACTTTCAATTCGACTTTTTTTGACTTTAAACTGATTACAACGCATTTGTGTCCCCTCTCCACAATCAATTAGGAACAAACGTTCATTAAAATTGACGATTTGTGCCGTAGGATTGCGATTATACGCAGGTAAAGCTCCACTATTTCCTAAAATTTTGACGCTAAATTCTACCACAATTCAATGATGCATCTTTAAATGACAGAGGAAGATTGATTATTCATCTCCTTTGGCATCAGCCTTGCTTTCACCTCCACTGGCGGTCATCTCACGTTCCAATTCGTGCATCATAGTAAAATCCTTGGCTTCTTGTACTGTAGGTGTAATCTTTAGTACATTATCAAGTTGAGAGATTTTAATAAGCCTTTGCACATTGTCATGCAATTCACAGATGGTCAAAAGACCTCCTTGGTTGGTACATATACGATGCCCTACCAAAATGGCGCTCAATCCAGAGGAATCCACAAATTCAACTTGGGAGAGGTCTAAAATGATGTTTCGGACTCCTTCATTACCCATAAGAATCAACTCAGTTTTGAGCTCTGGCGAGACCAAAGAGTTGAGTTTTCCTTCTTGTAGGGTAAAAACAGTATAGCTTTCTTTCTTATCTATTGAATATTTCATGAACTGACATTTATTCCTTAATTTGCAAAAGTACGAAATCCAATCCCAAAGATACACTTTGTTCCAGAAATCTTTGATTTAATTCTACAATCTAGGGTATTTAAGAATATTTTTCCAAAAAAAAGTCCACAATTGGCATTTAACTTTGACAAGCCCCTCAAAGTTTGTTATCTTTATCGGGATAAGATAATTGTAATTCTTTAATAAATTTGCTCAACATTTTAAAACTTCATTCATTTAAGAACGTTTAACTAAAAAGCTGACTTTTTTTCAGTAATAGATTAAAAGTGTGCCTAATTTACCGAATTACAATGCCATTTAGACAAAAATTAACTTGATACCTATTTTGGTTCAGTTTTAGCTAAGACATACAATATGGATGCAAAATTTTCACAAAAGGTTAAAGATGTAATTACATTTAGTCGTAAGGAAGCCCTTAGACTAGGTCATGATTATATTGGAATTGAACACCTCGTATTAGGAATTATGCGAGAAGGTGAAGGGCTTGCCGTTAAAGTTTTGAGATCATTGAATGTGGACTTTAACGAGCTTAAGAGTCGAATTGAGGATGCCGTTGGTTATAGAGTGGCCCACCGCAACTTTGATGAAAACAGTATACCTCTCACCAAACAAGCTGAACAAGTACTCAAAGTAACAGTACTGGAAGCAAAATCACTCAAAAATGATTCAATTGGAACTGAGCACTTAATGCTGTCTATCTTGAAAAACAAAGACAACATTGCTACACAACTATTGTCTACTTATGATGTAGACTATGAGTTGTTCCGTTCTGAGTTGGATTATGTCAAACATGAATTAAAAGGCGAATATCCTAGAGATCCTGAGGAAGAATTTGAAGAGCCAGGTCGTAGCAAAAGTTTTGGTGCGCCTAGAGGCAGTGCTGCCAAATCTAGAACACCTGTTTTGGACAATTTTGGAAGGGACATTACCAAATTGGCAGAAGAGAACAAACTTGACCCAATTGTAGGACGTGAGACCGAAATTGAGCGGGTTTCTCAAATTCTCAGCCGTCGTAAGAAGAACAATCCTATTTTGATTGGTGAACCTGGTGTAGGTAAAACCGCCATCGTTGAAGGATTGGCATTGCGCATTATGCAACGCAAGGTTTCTAGGGTTCTTTTTGATAAGCGAATTGTTATGCTGGATTTGGCTGCTTTGGTAGCTGGAACCAAATATCGTGGACAATTCGAGGAACGTATGAAGGCGATTATGAATGAATTGGAGAAAAACAGAGATGTGATCCTATTCATTGATGAGATTCACACCATCGTAGGTGCGGGTGGCGCAACGGGTTCTTTGGATGCTTCTAACATTTTCAAACCTGCATTGGCTAGGGGCGAATTACAGTGTATTGGAGCATCAACTCTAGATGAGTACCGTCAATACATCGAAAAAGATGGTGCTTTGGATCGTCGTTTCCAAAAGGTGATTGTCGATCCGCCTAGTGCAGAAGAAACCGAGCACATTCTTCAAAATATCAAAGAGAAATACGAAGATTACCACAATGTAGACTATACAGATGACGCCATCAAAGCTTGTGTGGCATTGAGTAACCGCTACATTACCGATCGTTTTTTACCAGACAAAGCCATTGATGTAATGGACGAGGTTGGTGCTCGTGTTCACCTCAAAAACATCCACGTTCCCAAGGAAATCATTGACTTGGAAGCACGTATTGAGGATGTCAAAGAGGAGAAAAACAGAGTGGTTCGCAGCCAACAATACGAAGATGCAGCTCGCTTGAGAGATCAAGAGAAAAAGCTGCAAAAAGAATTGAAGGAAGCGAAAGAACGTTGGGAAGAGGAAGCCAAAACCAAACGTTACCCTGTTGACGAGGAAGACATTGCTGAAGTAGTCGCTATGATGACAGGCATTCCTGTTAAACGGGTGGCGCAGTCTGAAAGCAATAAGCTCCTTCATATGTCTGACGACTTGATGAAAGAAGTCATTGGTCAAGACGATGCTGTTAAGAAAATCACCAAAGCCATTCAGCGTAATAGAGTTGGTCTTAAAGATCCTAAGAAACCAATTGGTTCATTCATTTTCTTAGGTCCTACAGGTGTTGGTAAAACAGAGTTGGCAAAAGCCTTGGCTAGATACCTATTTGATAGTGATGATACTTTGATTCGTATTGATATGTCAGAGTATATGGAGAAATTCTCTATTTCTCGTCTGATTGGTGCGCCTCCTGGTTATGTTGGCTACGAAGAAGGTGGTCAATTAACTGAAAAAGTTCGTAGAAAGCCTTATTCTGTTATTCTTTTGGATGAGATTGAGAAGGCTCACCCCGATGTATACAATGTCTTGCTTCAAGTATTGGACGATGGGGTACTAACCGATGGTTTGGGTAGAAAGGTAGACTTTAAAAATACCCTCATCATTATGACCTCTAATATTGGTGCTCGCCAATTGAAAGACTTCGGTACAGGGGTTGGATTCTCTACTAGTGCTAAGAAAGAAAATGAAGAGGACTTGGCGAAAGGAGTCATTGCCAATGCTTTGAAACGCACTTTCTCTCCTGAGTTCTTGAACAGAATTGACGATGTGGTCATTTTCAACTCTTTAGGCAAAGAAGACATCTACAAAATCATCGACATTGCTTTGCGTGATTTGTACGGCAGAATGGAGAAAATGGGCTATCACCTCAAATTGTCCAAAAAAGCCAAAGATTACTTGTCTGAAAAAGGTTATGATCCTCAATTTGGGGCAAGACCGCTACACAGAGCCATTCAAAAATATGTGGAAGACCCTCTCGCTGAGGAAATCCTCAATGGCAAGTTCAAAGAGGGCGATGTGTTGGTGATTGATTTGGATAAGAATGAAAACATTAAAATCAAGATAGACAAGTCTAAGACCAAAGAGGAAAATGCTTAGAGTAATCTAAACTTGATTGATTAAAATATACAAAGGACACTAACTTGCTGGTTGGTGTCCTTTTTTATTTGTTTGTTTTTCTTTTTTGGGGCAATGCCTGTGATTCATGGCTACATGTGTACAGGTTAGCCAACGCATGTTTTGGGCTAGCGTTTTAGAACCTATCTGAAAACCTCTTACTGGTCTGCGACCTCGTCTTTTGGGCTAGTAC
>JAHDIA010000589.1 GCA_020631035.1 Chitinophagales bacterium
ATTCAATTTGGTTTGAACAAAACGATTAGTCAAAGATTTGTAATTCATTGGTTTCGTTGTTCCTAGTGCCACAGCTAAAGGCTGCTTTCCTACCTTCATGAAGATACTTAAATGAGTCATAATGTTCTTGAGTAAGATGAGAATTGAAGATGAAATTTTTCTTGAACTCTTCTGCTACAACTTGTAAACTCAAAACATATTCCTTGTTTTGATTGGTTGTAATAGCTAACTCAACGTTTTTGTCCTCAACATAAGTGCGCATAAACGAAATGGCTGTATCTATTTCTGGAAAGTTGAGAAGGATGAGAATGGATTCATCTTCTTGTTTTAAAACCGAGATATTGTTGGGGTTGAATGTTATATCTGACATAATAATTATTGGATTAAAGTAAAGTTTGGCGTGTTATTTTAGTACTACTAAATTAGTAAAAAATAGCAATTTCTTCTAGCGATTTACGCTTCAAATCGGGCACCTCTGCATCCTTGGCAGGATAGCCTACTGGAATGAGTAAGAACGGTTTTTCGTTTTCGGGACGTTCCAATATCTTACACAAGAAATTCATCGGACTAGGTGTGTGGGTCAAGGCAACCAAACCCGCTTGGTGAATGGCGGTCAACAAAAAACCTGCAGCCAGTCCCACTGATTCTTGTACATAGTAGTTTTTTCTTTTCTCCCCATCAATCATTTCATAATTTCGACGACACACAATGATGAGCCAAGGGGCAATTTCCAAAAATTCTTTGTGCCAGTCTGTTGCAAACGGACGTAGGTCATTCAACCACTCGTCCGACATACGACCGTGGTAATTGGTGTATTCTTCCTCTTCCGCTGCTGCTCTGATTTTTTTCTTTAATTCAGGATTGCCCACAACACAAAAAGTCCAAGGTTGTTTGTGTGCGCCAGAAGGAGCGGTCGAAGCGGCTCGAATGATGTTCTCAATGACTTTTTTCGGGACAGCCTCATTTGAGAATGCTCGAAGTGAGCGACGCTGGTCCATAAACTCGAAATATGTTTGGGTGTTTTGTATCATTTCATCCGCCTCAATGTGTGGGCGGGAGTAGGGGGTGAAATTTTCTGCTTCTGCCATAGTATTGATTTTGTTGCAAAAATAAATAAATCATCTAAGAAACATCCAATTTTGTGTGAAGGATAGTAGCGGTTACCCCACAGTCCCGATTTTATTGGGACGAGGAGTAAAAGCGGATAGCCTGACCCGACGCAGGAGGGGCACACCCAAATGAATTCAAAATTAGAAATCCCCTAATCTTAAATTATTTTCTCAATCAACCCTTGCTTCCATCGGGTATTTCAAATTTTTATGCTCTTTCAAGACAGCTTTGACATATCCTACCTTCAAAGGAGATTCAATCAACAAAGGCAAGCGATTGTCATCGTCGGTCGCCCAAATGGTCATAAAATCTCCACCTTCAAAAATGTCTCCATCCATTAATGACGGTTTGATTTTTAGACAGCGAAAAGTACCAAAACTAGTCTTTAGGTTTTCTTTGCCCAAGTAGATCATATACAAAGGATACACTTGGCCATCCATCAAGACTTCTACAGGAATGGTATCATTGGGTGCCAACAAATCATAATTGATGTTACGGGTGTAATAGACCGAAGACAACATATCGAAGGTACAAAAATTGATGGGCGTATATTCGTTTTGTTTTTGCAATTCATCTTTGCGGTACATATAATCAATGTGTGCTTGATTGTTGTCAAACTCAAAATCGTAGGCTATGTTTTTGGTAAAACCACCTTCATTGATGTCTCTTACAAATCGAACAGGTTTGAGTGAATTGGTATCCAAATAAGACTCATATACATCATAAACTTTATAAAACCATTCATATCGTTTAAAAGTCTTGCCAATGGCTTTGGTATGGTAAACAGGCTGACCATTCAATGATTCTTCCTTGATTGAAAAATCAACCGTTCCTGCTCCCATCCACAATGCCTTCCAATTGTAGGAAATTTTGTATTGCAATTCTTCCTCGGCTTGAAAGCTTATTTTTTGTTCATAACAAGGCGTGTCCTGAGCAAGCAATTCACTACTGCAAAAAGTCAACAACAAAACCCACAGATATAAAATTGTTCTATTCATCAGTCAAGTATGTTTTTTAGTCCAAATATGATGATGGCACCAATCAGCGCAGGCACCAATAAATTGATGCCCCACAACAACAAAGCGGCACTCAATACACTGATGGGATTGGCGTTTACGAATGCCATAAAATACAAGGCGACTTTGCCCCGTATGCCCAATTCGACTATGGCGATGGAAGGAATGATGGTTTGCATAAAAAAGATGCTAAAAATCAAAATAATTCCTTCTGTCAATCCAAGTTCAATCCCAAATGCCTGAAACAATAAAAAGTACTGAAAGCTAAATACCATATAACGCAGTGCTGAAAAGCTCAGTACCTTTGTTAGTTCTTTGATGTTATAATGTACGACGGGATTAAAATAGCGTTGCCACTTCTTAAAATAAGGAAGTTTGTCAATTAGGTTTTTGACTAGGTGAATATTGTAGTAGAAAATTAATAAAACTGTTGTCAAAATGACTGCTATTGTCAAAAGGGCATACACCAAAAAAATGTCAGTTTCTGAAAAATGATAATTGAAGGCAATCCAGCCCAAAAAGCCCAAGCTAAAACTCGCCACGATTTGACTCAAACTCCCGATTAATGTAATGGCTATGCCTTCCAATTTGCTTGCTTTTTTGAGCAACAAAACCCGTCCGCCAAATTCGCCAATTCGATTGGGGGTAAACATGGCTAGGGTAATGCCCGAACAGATGGCTTTAAACGCCTGTATAAAGGAAAGCTGTTCAATTTTGTCAATTAGTAAACGCCATTTCAATGCTTCAATTCCCCAGTTGAGGGGCATCAATAACAAGACCAATAGTAGTAAGTCATAGCGCAAATCACTCACAATTGTCCAAAAATTGGCTAGGATTTCGTCGGTGGTCTCGTCTAAGAAAATCTTGTCAAAAATGGACCAACACAACAATACCAAGACCGTACATTTTAGTACGATGCCTATTGCTTTTTTGTGTTTGATGTCCATCATTTATTTATTTTTTGAATGGGACGGAACGTTTTGGGCTTCGTTTGCATGGTGTGTCCCCGCTATCCGCTGCAAGCCTGCGGGCTGACACACAGGTCAGCCCCTATGCAGGGCTTTCCACTACTATCGGGCGTAGGTGGCATGTTTTGTCCTTTTTCGCTCCTACCTGTTAGCTGTTTGGTCAGGTATAAAACCTGCCCCTACCAATATGCCCATTTTGGGTTCCGTTTTTTTGGGGGACGCAAAATTTTGCGCCCCTACTTGCATTTTGGGTAAAATTGCATTGTAATGAAAAAACGATGACTCTAAAATTCAATTTTTTAAAGGATTTGTATGGATTGGTTTATCCTGAAATCTGTTGTGCTTGTGGGCGACGGCTAAAGATACAAGAAAACTACATTTGTTTGCATTGTTCGTATACACTTCCCAAAACCAATTTTGCCAAGGAAGCCGATAATTTGGTGGCAAAAAAATTGGCAGGGCGCATTCCTTATCAAGCGGCAATGGCGATGTATTATTTTACTAAAAAAGGCAAAATCCAAAATTTGTTGTACCATCTTAAATACAAGGGATGTTATGAGGTGGGTTGTATACTGGGCAAGAAAATGGGAAAAGAATTGAGTCAATATGAGGATTGGAATAGGGTGGAGGTGATTGTTCCTGTACCACTGCATCCCAAAAAACAAAAAAAACGAGGCTACAATCAAAGTGATGCCATAGGTGAAGGTTTGGCAGAAACAATGAAGATTGATTGTATGAGTGATGCTGTTATCCGAAATACCCATACCGAAACTCAAACCCAAATGAGCAAAGAAGCTCGTTGGGACAATGTCGCACATATTTTTGAAGTGAAAAATGCTGAGGCATTGGCGAATAAACACATTTTATTACTAGATGATGTGATTACCACAGGAGCTACCCTTGAAGCTTTGTCAAGCAGTCTTTTGCAGTTACCCAATGTTAAAATTAGTGTGGCGGCTTTGGCGTGTGCTAGTGATTTGTAGCAGACATATTTTTGTTGCTGGGGGGATAAGTAATGATGAAAAAATAGGGTTTTGATTTTAGGCAAAGAGATTTTTTTGATATACAAGGCAAAAAGTGGAATCATAGCAGCGCTCTGATGAGCATTTTTAACGCTGTAGATCACAAAATATCGAAGCATAAAACGACAGGATATTATTTTATCATTACTAAGT
>JAHDIA010000590.1 GCA_020631035.1 Chitinophagales bacterium
GAAATAGCCAGTGTTGCTAAAGTACCTAATTCAGAAGAAGATGTTAACAAAGATGAGGAAGGAAATGAGGAAGGCGTAAGCAATGAAGCAAATGAAGAGGGAATAGCCCTAGATACGGATGTAGAAAACAAATCCGTAGATTCTGAAGATGGGGGCGGAGAAGAAGAGTAGTTAACACAGAAAAGTGGAGGCTTAAACCTCCTATTTGTTAGCTAGTCACATTAACTGGAATAAATTAATTTTAAATTTTTTAAATTATGAAGAAGATTTTCGTTCTTTCATTAACATTTTTGATGTCCTTTGGGGTTTTTGCGCAAGGTTCCAAAGTACAAACTGCTTGGTCAAATCTAGATTATTATAGACAAGATAGAAGTAATATAGAAGAATTGGTCAAAGCTAAAGAAGCCATCGACTTGGCTTGTGAGCACGAAAAAACAAAAGGAAGTGCCAAAACTTGGTTTTACAAAGGTCAAATCTACTCTGAATTGGCCAATACAGAAAACAAAGACTTGTCAAATGGAGCAGCGGATGCCTCTTATGCTTCTTTTGAGAAAGTAATCGAATTAGAAAAAGCCTCTGGTAAAAGGGCTAAGTATTCAAAAGATGCACTTAATCAGTTAAAATTATTGTCTCCTGGTTTGTACAATGATGGCTATGCTAAATTCCAAAACAAAGACTACAAAGGTGCTTATGGTTTGTTTAGCAAAGTATTGGCATTGAATGAACTAGATATGGAAAATGCCAAAAAAGGCACGGTTGCTATTGATACTTCGACTATGGTGGCTGCGGCTTATTCTGCTGACAAAGGCGGCTTAAAAGATGAAGCTAAAATCTTGTATGGCAAGTTGATTGATATGAAGTATGAAGATCCTGCTATCTACCAGTCTTTGGCGAAAATCCACAGAGATGGGGGAGATGCTGCAAAAGCTGATGCCATTTTGGAACAAGGTCGTGAGGCATTCCCTGACAACAGTGCCTTGATCATTGATGAAATCAACCGTTTGTTTGCTGAGGGCAAAAAAGACGAAGCAATGGCTAAGGTAGAAAAAGCTTTGGAGTTGACTCCAGACAATGCTTCTTTGTATGCTGCTTTGGGTGGTTCTTATCTTGATAAGCAAGATTATCCAAATGCAGAGAAAATGTTTGCCAAGGCGGTTGAGTTAGATGATGACTTTGCAGATGCTTACTACAATTTAGGGGTTGTATACTACAACCAAGGTGCTGATATTTCTAAGCAAGCAAATGAATTGCCTTTTGGTGATCCTGAATACGATAAATTAAATGGTCAGGCTGAAGATTTGTTGAAAAAAGCTTTGCCACAATTTGAGAGATTCTTGGAATTGGACCCAAGCAATGTTTCTACTATGAACATTTTGAAAGAAACTTACTTGCGTTTGAAAATGAACGATAAGTTTGAAGCTATCAACGCTAAATTAAAAGCTGCTCAAGGAAAATAATTTCCTTTTGGGTAAGTTAACAATAAACAAGGCAACAGTACAGTTTTGTACTGTTGCCTTTTTGTTTTTGAGTTGTTTTTGTTAAATTCATTAGAATCAAAAACTAAATACATATACAATGAAAGCGCATAAATTACCCAAACTTACTGTACAAGAATACATTCAGCAAGAAGTTGAAAGTGGACAGAAATACGAATATCACAATGGAGAAATTTTTGCACTTGCTGGTGGCTCACTCCCACATGGTTTGTTGTGTGGTAATATTTATTCCCTTTTGCGCAATGCTTTAAAAGCCAAACAATCAGATTGTAAACCACTTAATGGAGAAATAAAGCTTCATATTGCCGAAAAGAAAAGTTATGTGTATCCAGATGCGATGGTAATTTGTGGAGCAATTGAAACTGCAAAAGACAATGAGCATGCTGTTACCAATCCCAAATTGCTTGTGGAGGTATTGTCCAAGTCAACGGCAGATTATGATAGAGGGGATAAGTTTTATTTATATAGACAAGTATCCAGTTTGCAAGAGTACGTCCTAATTGAACAGGAAAAGGCGGTTGTGGAGGTTTTTTACAAGCGACAAGAAACAGATTTGTGGCAAATCAAACGTTTTGAGGGTTTGGAAGATGTGGTAAATTTGCAATCCATTGATTTAGAAATTAAAATGTTGGATTTGTATGAGGATATTCAAATTTAGACAAATTATGAATTGACAAAGTGGAATGTATACAACAAAAAGCGGATAGAAAAACGAAACCACAAAGGACAAAACATCCCAAATACGCCCGATAGTAGCGGATATGGTGTTCCATAGCGTTCTGTAGAGACAGGGCATGCCTTGTCTAACTTGCGTAACAGAAAACCGAAATAATTCCCCATACCACCATAGTAGCGGATAGCGGGGACACACGATGCAAACGAAAGCCCTCAACGTTCCGTCCCATTCAAAAAAAGATAAAAATTCCGAATGAAAAAAATATTTATTTTAGCAATCATTATAGGTCTAACGGCATTTGCCTTTGTGCAGCCTGAATTGAGTTTGGACCGCACCACACGTATTATGCGGTATATGATGGAAACCCTCGACAAAGAGTATGCCGATGAGGTCAATACTGAAGAGTTGATGTATACGGCAATGCGGGCTGCGGTGAGTTCGCTTGATCCTTATTCGGTGTTTTATGATCGAGAAGAAACCATCAAGCATTTTAAAAAGATGGATGGAATCATTAAAGTGGGAATTGGAGTGAGTCTTTTTTACCGAGATGGCTATGCGGTGATTTACAGTGTCAATCCTGGTTCGACGGCGGACCAAAATGATTTGCGAATTGGAGATAGGATTCTTGAAATTGATGGGGAACAGATTTGGGAGCGATACATTCCAGATGTAACGGCAATGCTTGAAGGAGAAGCAGAAACAACAGTTAAATTAAAAATACAGCGTCCTGCCAAAAGCACCTTTAATGTGGAATTGAAAAGGCAAAATGTACTGCGGAGCATTGTCCCTTATTATGGAATGTTGAACGATCAAATTGCTTACATCAAAATGAATCACTTTTGGGGACAGTCGGCGGATTCGGTTAAATATGCTTTAGAAAAGTTACAAGCAAGCAATGATTTGGGTGGTTTGGTTTTGGATATGCGCAATAACAATGGCGGCTCGGCATTTGAAGCGGTAGAATTGGTCAATTTATTTGTACCCAAAGACAAATTGGTGTATGAGGTGCGTTCCCGAAATGGAGAACCCAAGGTGTACAAAACCGAAAATGAGCCAATAGCACTGGACTTGCCTTTGACCATTTTGATAGATCAATACACTTCTTCTGCACCTGAATTGGTGAGTGCTGCTTTACAGGATTATGACAGAGCGGTAATCATTGGTGAAAATTCATTTGGGAAAGGATTGACCCAACAGACTTGGTTTTTGGGAGACAGTACGAGTATGTTTTTCACCTTGTCGAAATACTATACGCCCTTGGGTAGATCCATTCAAAAAATAGATTATTCTCGCCAACACTTGGGAGAAGAAGCGGTTGATTATACAGAGGACAAAAAAAGTGATTTTAAAACGGTCAATGGTCGGACCTTGCGGGATTTATCGGGTATTGTACCAGACATTGAGATGGAAGTTGACAGTGTGCCCAGCATTGTTCAAAAATTGCAAATCAGTTATCCCTTGTTTGATTATGTCAATTTGTACCGCAACACTAGAGGACCGATAGGGGAGGCGACAGACTTTAAAATTTCGGATGAAGAGTTTGCTTTGTTTCTTGCCTTTTTAGAAAAAGAAAACTACAACTTTGGAATAGAGGGACAAGACCATTTAACCAATTTTGAAACCAGTTTAAATAAAAGCAATTTTACCAATGATTCCAAAATGCGTTCATACCTCAATGATTTGAAAAGAGAATTGAATGATGCCAAACTAGAAAGTGTGATAAAAGAAAAAGAAGCTGTCAAAGAAATGCTGGAATATTACATTGTTTCTAGGTATTACAACAATAGCGGAGAATGGGCATATCAGAGCCGCCATACTCCCGAAATTGACAAGGCAATTGAGGTGCTTTTAGATAAGAAGCGTTATCGTGACCTTTTGAGTAATTAGGTTGATTGAGGAAAATACATTGCAATGCAAGCAATACATACACAAGGTCTCATCATAGAAGAAGCGACTAAGGCAGACGCCGCTTTTTTCTTTGAACTGCTGAACAGCCCCAATTGGCAACAATACATTGGCAAGCGAAAGATGGATGATTTGGAGGCTGCCGAAAGCTACATTGAAAAGGTATTGGTGAACAGCTATCA
>JAHDIA010000591.1 GCA_020631035.1 Chitinophagales bacterium
AGCAAAAAATGTAGGGAGCAGTCCCGATTGTATCGGGAAAGCCTTTGCTTGTAACTATTCACTTTTTCACACTTAATGTCAAAAAACGAAAATAAAATATGTTGTTGAGTTTTCATGTTATGTGGTTTAATGTGTAGAATTTGCTAGAAAAAAAAATGAACAGAGGAGTTGAAGCTTATGCAAAAGGACTCCTCTGTTTATGATTATATAGAAGTGTGGTCTATATAATGTCAATATGTGGTCTATTTAACAGCTATCTATTTAATGTCAACATCAACTTTAATTTTCTTGTCGCTATTGTCGTCATCGAGTGCTTCCAAATAATCCAGTCCTTCGATGTCTACAGAGTTGGAAAGCTTAGAGATGTTTTTGAGATTGATTTCACCTGCAATACTCATAAAGACAAAAGTATCGGGTCCACCTACCAACATCAACAATTCATTAATAATGCCAGGTCTAGATTCATTGATCATAAATTTGACATCGGTTCCATCGGACTTGACAATCATCAAATCTTCGTAATAATTGCTGGGTAGTTTGGTCGCCACTTCTTGGTACAAATTGCGAGGGGTATATGTCAAACTTTTTTTGATGATGTTGCCATCTTCGTCTTCCTCTTCATTGTCGAATACCAAAATGCGGATGCCTTCTAATTTGGAAGCAATGTTCATCACTTCTTCTGTGTCGGGATCTTCGCTCTCCATTTCCATAGAGGCAAAAAGTTGAAACATTTTGGCGGTGATGTATACAGTGGTGAAGCCTTCTTTTCCAGCGTAATTTTCATAGAACTCGAATACGCCATCACTGTTTTTAAAATTGGTTTGAGCAAAAATGCCTTGTAAAGAAAAAATACCTATTATGATGAAAAACACGATCTTTTTCATAGTGGATTATTTTTAGATTTTAGAATCATCTTACTTGTTTGATTGAACTTTTTCAGATGTTTAATGTGTTTGTTGCCGGCTTTTATTTTTTTTGAAATCAGTGCCAAGCTAGACTTGGTGATTTCGTATGCTTTTTGCGGATCTTTGATTTCCTGATTGTTGATGACAAAAGCAGGAGCTTCCGCTTCTCTTTCTTCGATGTTTTGTACAAACCAAGCAATACCTAAGAAGAGTACAAAGATGGCAGCAATAGATAATATGGGCTGTAATCTTCGAACAATGCTGTTTTGGGGCATTGATGGTGTTTGTTCGTTTTGATGCACACGCTGGTTCCATTTTTGGTCGAATGTGGCGTCAAGGGTATTTTTTGTTTTAAAATCGACCAAAAAGTCGAAGTGCGAACGGTATTGTTCCAGTTCTGCTGGCAATTGAGGATGCGCTGCATAAAATTGTTTGAGCTGCTTTTCTTCTGCCAGTGTACTTTCGCCCGACCAATATTTGTCGAGTATTTCTTTTATGATGTTATAGTCCATAAGCTTCATTTTTTTCCAATTGTTGACGAATAAATTTTCTAGCTCTATGTAAGTTGACTTTGACCACACTAATGTCAACCTCCATTATATCGGCTATTTCTTTGTAGCTGTATTCTTCTATGTCTCTTAGCTTAAAAATCATTCTTTGTTTTTCGGGCAATTGAGCCATTAAGTTTTGAATGTTAGCTATAGCCGAATTGAGTTCTGTTTGTTTGTAAGGGCTAACATTGATACCTGCTTGATTTGGATCGGGATTTCCGCCCTTGGTTTGAACAAACTTGGATTTAAAATGGTCTAGACATTGATTTTTGACCATTCTCATTGACCAAGCTTCCAGGTTGAGTATTTCACCAAGACTTTCTCTTTTTTTCCACAACTTAAAAAAGGTGTCTTGAACCACATCTTCTGCCGTTTCTTTGTTTGCGACCACACTCAAGGCAAACCTGAACAGTTTGTTTTTTAGTGGTAATACTCTGTTATTGAAATCTTCCAAATTCATAATTCGATTGCAAGACGACCCAAGTCCAAATTTTGTTACAGACAATTTTCAAAAAAATATAAAAAAATTTCATAGAAAGGAAAAATAGGGGGAGAGCAGCCCAGAAAATAGACCTTGGGAGGTATAATAAAATTTCTTTGAAAAATGTCATTTATAGTAACAAAAATGGCCATTTTTGTATGTGTCTATATAGGCTGTGTCATCTTTATCACACTTCCTAGCAAAGAAGTCAAAACTTTGCCAAATGTTTACAATAAACTGATTTACAATAGCTTTATATAAAAAGTTTATATTTTTAGATAAAACAAGCGGGGAGAAATTTTCTTAAACTATAATTTACTGATAATTAATGCATTGTAATGTAAAATGTGTTAATGTGGAGTTTTTTTTCTTGATTTTTTTGGAAACTTCTTAAAAATGAACATAACTTTGCGCTCGATTTTGTTTTAAGTAGATGTAATGCTACACCATGGAAATTGAACAGAATAAAATTATACAAAGCTCCCCATCTCTTGAAACATCATTTAAACCTTTGTATGAATACTAAACGACTCACATTTGGTATGATCAACACACTTTTGGTGTGTGGATTTAGTACAATAGACAGCTTAGATTTTTCGGAACAACACATAGACTTTGGACAGTCTTTGTATGCCAAAGACAAAAAGCTTGAACCAGTTGATTATTCTCGAATAGAGGATGAAATCTATAAACAAAGATTTGAAGCTATGGACTCAGAAGTACCATTTGCCTTCAATCAGTTGGTCAAAAGCAGTTTAGAGCGGTATTTAAAATACCCAGAGAAGTCTGAATTATTGATCGGTCTAGCCAAGCTTTATCAACCCATTTTTGACAACATCCTTTTAGTAGAGGGCGTTCCTCAAGAATTTGCTTATTTACCTATTGTAGAATCAGCTGTTGATCTCAACGCTGTTTCTCATAAAGGGGCAAAAGGCTTGTGGCAATTTATGCCTGGAACAGCAGAGTTGTATGGCTTGCGCATCAATGAATACATTGACGAAAGAAAAGATCCAGAAAAATCTACCAAAGCTGCCGCACAGTACTTAAAAGACCTACATAAAAATTATGACAATTGGTTATTGGCTCTAGCAGCCTACAATTGTGGACCAGGCAATGTCAACAAAGCCATTAGACGATCAGGAGGCAAAAAAGACTTTTGGGAAATTCGTCAGTTTCTTCCTAGAGAAACGCGTTATTATGTCCCAAGGTTTATTGCTGCCAATTATTTGATGAACTATTATACATCTCATAATATGGTCCCTATGGCTCCATACACTGATTTTTCTTTTGATCACTTATTGGTTGTTGATAGAAACGTCAATTTGTATGATTTGGCAGAAGAACTCAATGTCAGCATTGAATCCATTAAGCAATTGAATCCCGCACTGGTTTCAGATGTTATATTGGGAGCCGAGGAACCCATTAAGTTAAAGGTGCCTTATCCTTTGTATCAGGAAAAATCAGCATTGACAGAAGCCAATGACGCCATTGCAGAGCCAGAAGAGACCATTAATTTGCCAGAATTGGTCAGATTGGAAGGGAAATATACTTCAAACTTGAAGACAGAGGTGTTGACTCCCCAAATTCCTAAGGAAATATAGTTAAATTCTACATAAAAGAACATACAAATGCCATTCCTTTTAACAAGGAATGGCATTTTTGCGTTTTAATTCATGGAAGAGGGTGTTCTTTTGTCAAAGAATCGGCTCTTTTATATCTTTGCAAAAAAAATAAAAAAAATGAGTGAAAGACCAGAACATATCAAGTGCCTGATCATTGGTTCAGGCCCTGCTGGATATACTGCCGCAATTTATGCTGCTCGGGCAGGATTGAATCCTGTCATTATTACAGGATTGAAAGAAGGTGGCCAATTGATGGATACCACTGATGTTGAAAATTATCCTGGCTACCCTGATGGCGTTATGGGGCCCAAAATGATGGAAGACTTTAAAAATCAAGCTGCACGTTTTGGAACAGATATCCGCTTTGGCTATGTAACCAAAGTAGACTTCTCTAATCGCCCTTTTGTTGTAACGGTAGACGAAACGACCAATGTAGTAGCCGACTCTGTTATCATTGCAACTGGAGCTTCTGCTAAGTGGTTGGGCCTCGAATCAGAAATTAGATTAAGAGACAGTGGTGGAGGTGTTTCTGCTTGTGCCGTTTGTGATGGTTTCTTCTACAAAGGAAGAGATGTGGCAATTGTTGGAGGTGGGGATACAGCAGCAGAAGAAGCATTGTATCTAGCCAAATTGTGTAATAAGGTACATATGTTCATCCGTAGAGATGAGATGAGAGCTTCCAAGATTATG
>JAHDIA010000592.1 GCA_020631035.1 Chitinophagales bacterium
GAACAAAAATCTACTACCCAAAATACATATTTACTTATTTTACACAGTATTAAACAATTCCCTAAGGCTTTTACGTTATTAATAACACACACTCTATCTATGATAATCAAATAATAATAGGAAAGGTCTATTCTTTCGCCATTACTTTAATTAGAAATTGACCCAATGCAATATATATTACTGTTTATCTTATCTTGTTTTTTTGTTGGTAGCTCTGATTCTAATCACAATCATGACTGTTCTACCCACAACAATGTTGTGCCTTGGAGTGATGATGATATGGACCGACTTGAATGGTCTGCTGATCATCGTTTGAATTGGAATGACTTTTTGGCGGAGCCGCCTAGAAGAAAAAACAGCAATGTTGCGGCCATCACCTCTTCAGTCATTCAATATAAATATGCTTGTGAGAATGGTTACTTGAATTTTGACATTAAATCTATCTTTTTAAGAGATGAGTCTTGGGTAAGGGACAATGCCCGTACTAGTGATTACTTACAGCATGAGCAATTGCATTTTGACATCACTGAAGTATTTGCTAGGAAACTCCGCAATCGTTTGAGTGGTGAACAATTTCGTTGCAATGAGGTGTATAAGTTTGAACGCATTGTCAATGAGCAATTGGCAGAGTGGCGCAAAATGCAAAAACGTTATGATATAGAAACCGAGTTTAGCCTCAATTACTACCAACAAGACTATTGGGACGAGTTTGTACCACGTCTACTCAAAATCTATGAAAAACATCAAAGGGATTGAATAACTGGCTTTAATCTTGTACTTTTGTTGTAGAACAAAGATGTCCCAAGCCATTGTCCACTCATCAAAAAATATATGGATTGGACAGCCTACGCTTTTTTGCTTTTCTGGCTGTTTTTCTCTTTCATGCAAGTCCTCATTTTAAATATGCTTATTTGGGGGTTGATTTTTTTTTGTACTGTCCAGTTTTTTATTGACTTATCTTTGCTTGACTGAAATTCAGAAAAGTGGTCAATTCTCTAGGCACAATTTCTTTATCAGACGGGCATTGCGTATTTTTCCACTCTACTATTTAATTATTGTATTTTCTTTTTGGGTTTTACCCTTTCTCGCCAATTGCTTCAATCAATCCATACAACTCCCAGAGCAGCAACATTTGTATTGGTTCTTTTTGTCCAATTATGATGTTTCTGATAGTATTTTTGCTTTGAAGTTTTTGTGGTCCATTGGAGTTGAAGAACAGTTTTATTTGCTCTTTTTGTTTCTCAGCTTTTTCTTTAAAAAGTATTTTTGGGTTCCCATTCTTTTATTGAGCATTGCTTATTTGGTGTTTATGTTTTTTGCTCCACACTACCAATGGGACACCTATCACCATTTGGTTCCGCACTTTATTAATTTTGCAATGGGAATGTTTGGGGCTTACCTCTACTTTCATCAGAAACATCAGTTCAGTTCTGTATTGGGATTCCTTGTTTTGTCTATTCTCTGTATGTGTTTGCTCCCATTGCCTTTGGTTTGGTTCAATGTGCTTTTGTCTATTGCATTTGTTTTGTTGATTTTGTGTGTTACTTCTTTACAAAAGACACTAGTCAAGATAAAAGTTTTGAAATTGAGTGAACATTTGGGGAAGTACACTTACGGTTTATATGTTTACAGCGGTTTTGTATTGACTTTGGGTCATTTGTACTTTGGTCAGCAACAAAGTCTATGGATGATTTGTTTAGAATTTGTATTGCTTGTTGGTATTGCCATAGTTTCGTTTCATTTGTTTGAGCAACAATTTTTAAAATTAAAAAAATATTTTAGGTAATGAAATACCGCCTTTTAAAATCCAGTTTATTGGGACGTCCTCTTGATCCTACTCAAACCATTTTCATTGTTGGTGGGGGCATTGCGGGGCTTATGTTGGCTTATCACTTAAAAAAGGCAAAAGTTGGTTTTAAATTGTACGAGAAAGCAGAGAGAGCAGGCGGAGTCTTGGGAACGGTCAAGGGACAATATGGGATAGCCGAAACAGCAGCAAATGGCTTTTTGTGGTGTCAAGAGATTATAGATATGTGTCAAGATTTAAAAGTGGATTTGGTCTATCCCAACAAAGTTCAGAAGGCACGTTATTTGGTCAAGAATCATAAATTGCGGAAAATGCCACTCAATGTTTTTCAATTGACGGCTGCTATTGCGAGGGCTGCCCTACCCCACTCACAAAATATAAACACCCTTCGAGAGTTTGGCGAAACTTATTTTGGAACTTCTATGACCGACTATATTTTGGAACCAGCTATGTCTGGAATTTACAGTGGTTTGGCAAACGAATTGAGTTTTCCTGGGGCTATGTCGAGCATTGCTAAAATTTTAAATCAACACAAATCATTGGTGTGGGGTGGATTGCAAAAAATGACGGGCGGTTCCAAAAATCCAAATAAAATATCGGGGACTATTGGTCTAAAAAATGGAATGGGCTCACTGGTTGAGGCTTTGAGTGAACATTTAAAAAATGAAATTGAATATGACACAATCGTAGACAAAGATTTTGTCCAGAAAAACGAATGTGTTTTGTGCGTCCCTGCTTATGTTGCCCAAAATTATTTTGATGGTCCGATTGCTCAACAACTCACCAATATAGAATATACCAGCAACATAAGCATTACCAGTTTTGTCAAAAAAGAAGCTGTTCCTAAATTTAAAGCAGGTTTTGGCTGCTTGATTTCTAGAAAGGAAAATGTCAATATTTTGGGTATATTGTTCAATTCCTGCATCTTCGATCATCGGGTAGTTTCCGATGATTTGTTGAGCCTCACTTGTATTCTTCGGGATTTTGATGGGCGTTTATCTACCCTCAATGATGCGGCTTTGTTGGACTTGGTTAATCGAGAAATGGGTTTGGTTT
Organism: Chitinophagales bacterium; assembly: GCA_020631035.1. GTDB lineage: Bacteria > Bacteroidota > Bacteroidia > Chitinophagales > UBA2359 > JAHDGP01. Next base: position 2,864 of record JAHDIA010000592.1, read on the forward strand.
TGGGATTGCAGGACACGCCCTTAGAACAACATATTTTTAGATGGCCCAAGGGTATTCCGTTGTATACCCCTTATTTGTATGAAAGTTGGTTTGAATTAAATGATGTGCTACAATCGCAGCATCCCAATATTCGACTTTTTGGCAATTATACGGGTCAGATTTCTATTCGGGGAATGTGTGAACAGGCGGCGAAGGTGATTTAATTTTTTTGATTGGGACGGAATGTTGGGGGCTTCGTTTGCATGGGGTCTCCCCGCTATTCATTCCAAGTCCCGTTGGTTTGGCAACCTAACAGGTTTTAAAAACATGTTAGGTTCTACCAAACCAACGGGAGCTTTCCATTGCTATCGGGCGTATTTGGCATGTTTTGTTCTTCGTTGCTCTTATTTAAAATTTATATTTTATGTTATAGGAAATTTTTTATCTTTCGTTCTTTTAATAATCATTAAAATCTTAAACAATTTTCCTCTTAAAAGCGTTCTTTAAGCAAAATAAAAGGCATTGATTTTAATTTTGATTTGTGAATAAACAAAAAATTTCTTATATTAGAAGCAAAGTAGTGCGTTTAGTAATGGTAAGCCAATAATCTATCATTACTTACAAGTTTATTCATTATCAATTATTGAACCTTTTATGATCAAATTAATTTTCAAATCAATCAATTATTGATAAGTGAAATGGATTCATACAATTCGGAAATACATTGAGCCCCGAGCCTTTGGGGCCTGTTCTTACTTGGGTAAGAAGCTGGGCATCCCTAGCTATCATGTAAGGATATTTTTCATCTATACGACATTTGTGGCCAATTGGTCTCCTATTATTATTTATATGATAGTGGCGTTTTGGGTCAATATGAAAAACTATATAGATGAAAAAAGAAGTAAAATTTGGGATTTGTAAATTCACCTACCACACAAAGCTTGTTCAACAAACTACTGCAAGTAAAAATGATAAAATATAAGGAATCAACTGTGTAGCTGATTGTTCTTTGAGAATGGATTGAGGGAATAGATTCTTTGAATTTATTGAGGGAGTGATTTCTTTGGAAACTAATTGGGCGAATGATTATTCGCCCCTACAAGATTTGAAAAAACGGCAGGGTCATGATTACAATCGAAGGGGATAGATTATAAAAATGATATGCGCCAAGCTATGAAGTTTATATGAAGGGTCTCTATCTTATCTCGTAATGTCCGACCCTGCCTGTTTTTTTCATTTTACTTTCTGGTTTTTAGTTTTGATTTATTTATGTAAAATCTTTGGTTTAGTTTCATGTAAAATACAAAGAAAGGACAGGGAGCAAGCCAACACAAGATATGGATAAAAGTAATGCGCCAAGCTATGAAGTTCGTTGAGGAAGTCCATTGA
>JAHDIA010000593.1 GCA_020631035.1 Chitinophagales bacterium
AAATGAAATATATTCTTTATTAGAAGATTCATTTAATGAGTCAGAATTTGATGATTTGGCTAGAAAGGAAATTAAAAGCCAATTAAAAAGACATTTGAAAAATATTTTGAATAACTCGGCAAAGCATGCGCTAAGAAAAAAAGAAGGTGATATAAGAATTATTACAAATGCTGATGTTTTTCATGCTAATAAACCTGGTATAACAAGTGACATTATAAAATCAAAATTATTTTATTTTTTTTTTATCAAAGCCCAATCCAAGAAAAAAGACAAGAAAAAAGATAAATAATATTTTTTGGAGCAAATGCTTGAGTCCTTCGTTGCTACTTGTCTACCCGCTATCCGCCATACATGGTATGCGCTTCTATCGGGGCTAGTTTATAAGGTGCACTCGCCTTCGCAGAATACATTTTTTTCAAAACATAAGCGCAGGACGAAGCGGACGGATGAACCCTTGTACGCAGCCCAAAACATGCGCCCGATAACCAGAGTAAACGCAGCCTAGAACCAATGGCGTTGCCCCATCCTTCAAATTACGATTTTAGAATGTAGCATTATAAATGACTTTATAGCTCCTGTTCTTTGTTGATTTGGTAATTATGTTGATTGGTTGATTAGGTTGATTGAGTGAAGTTAGTAACCCAATCTTCAATTTTAAATCCCCCAATTACTTTATCTTCTCCCAAAAAGCCGCCGCATAAGTCGCCCCAATCGGAATGTATTTGTCCCCAATAGAAATTCGGTTGCGCTCGATAAAATCAATTTTTTCGATAGAGACGATAAAGGATTTGTGAACCCGTACAAACAAATGATCGGGCAAAGTCTGGGCAAAGTGCTTCATTTTTTCGAGCGTCAGAATTTTTTCCTTTGAGGTATGAATGGCAACATAATCGCTCAAACCCTCAAAATACAAAATAGCGTCGTACTGAATTCTTTGGGTCTTATAGCCCGTTTTGACAAACATAAAATTATTGTTCTGAACGCTAGGGGGTATAGGCGAAGCAAGAGCAGATTGAGCGACATTTTTGCGCTCCTTGGCTTTTTCGACCGCTGCCAAAAATCGGTCCAAAGAAATCGGTTTGAGCAAATAATCCACCACATCAAAATCGTAGCCTTGGAGGGCATAATTGTCGTAGGCAGTGGTCAGTATGTACAATTGCTCATTCTTTGCCAATTGCATAAATTGAATCCCTGTCAATTCAGGCATTTGAATGTCCAAAAAAATCAAATCGACCGCCTGATGTTGAAGGGAATGAAATGCCTCTAAAGGATTGGTATAACTTCCTACGAGTTCCAAGTCTTTGCTTTTGATCGCATAATCCGATAGTAACTGAATTGCCAAAGGTTCGTCGTCTATGATGATGCATTTGAGCATAGGTTGTTGTGCTTAATGTTTTAATTTTTCAAAGTAAAGGTATTTCCAAGAGGACGTCAAATATTTTTCCATTGTTTTTAATGTCAAGGCTATGTTTATTGCCATAAATCAACTCCAATCGTCGTTTGACATTCTCTAATCCAACGCCTCCCTGTTCGTCTTTGTTCTGTTGGGCAATGTGATTGCGGCATTTAAAAATCAATTCATTTTTTGTTTGTTTCAATTCAATCTTTACCGCTTCTTTTAAATTGCCATGCTTAAAAGCATTTTCGATAAAAGGCAAGAGAACAAAAGGAGCAAGTTGCGTTTCCTCAATCCCTTCTTCGATGCTCAATTGAATATTGATCGGATAGGCATAACGCATTTTTTGTAGGGCAATAAAATCGTCTATCCCTTGCAATTCCTTTTGTAAAACCACCTTCTCCTCTTGTTCATAAATTGCATAGCGCAACAACTGCGTCAAACGTTCGACAGCCACCAGTGAGTCGTCCGATTTTTGATAAACCAAGGTGTAAATATTGTTGAGGACATTGAACAAAAAATGTGGATTGATTTGCGAGCGCAAAAAAGCCAATTCCGTTTTTTTATTTTCAACTAGCAACTCTCTTCTTTGGACTTCCTTGTATTTAGAATGTTGGATAAAATAAAAAATGATGCCAAAAGCAGTAAAAATCAAAGCATAGTAAATATTGTCCCATATATAATAGCCTACACTGTAATTTCCGTAGTAGTTGCCAAAGCCAAACAGGATTTTTTGTACAAGCTCTTGTGTCAGATAACGAAAGCCAATTCCTACCAAAACACCCAGCAATAAAAGCAAAGTCAAAAGCCAATTGGGAATGCGTTCGTAATATTTGTATAGAATCGTATAAGACAAAAAAGGATAGGCAAAAAAGGAGATCAAGGTGGTCATATTCGATACAAAAGATTTGTATTTAAACAACCAATCAAATGCCTTTTTGAAATCAAGCGAAGCTGATAAGTCTGCGTGAAAGGCAAAAAGGAAAAATAGAATAAGGTACCAAAATGTGAGTTTGCCAATTTTGTATTTCATAGCCCCAAGTTACACCAAAATCCAAATAAGAACCCAATATTATAGGGCAAAAGCTACTTAAAATCGGTCAACTGGGCATTTTAATCGGTCAACTGAAAAAAGACATATTGTATAAGTTGACCGATTAATCCTAACAGTACAAAGAACTTATTTGTGGAGGGCAAAATCCTACTTTAGTTTTGAGGTATGATTTTGAAAATAAGTAATGGTTAAATAATAAATTCCTTGTTTTTGGCAATGAGATTTTTAGATATACAAGGAAAAAAACGGAGTCCTAGCAGAGCTAGGGCGAGTATTTTTGACGCAGTAGGTCTGAAAATATCGCAGCCAAAATCGGGAAGTTGTTTTTTTATCATTACTAAATTTATTAAACATAAAATATCATACAATGACAAACTTAAAAACATCTGTTTTATTACTCATTGCCTTTGCCCTTTTATTGGCAACACATCAACTAACCGCCCAAAACACCCAATTAAAATCACCTGTCGAATTTATGCCCAACAAAGGCAATGCACCCGAAGTATTATTGGTCGGCACCTTCCATTTCTCTTACCCAGGATTGGACGCCTACAAAACCAAAGAGGAAGACAAAATAGACGTCCTCAATGCCGAATACCAAAAACAAGTAGACGAATTGGTGGAGTACATTGCCCTATTCAAGCCCACCAAAATTGCCGTAGAAACAGGTCAAAACACAGGCTACCTTATGCACGACTTTAGAGAATGGCAAGCAGGCAAAGCAGAACTCAAAAGAAACGAAGTTCATCAGATTGCCCTACGCCTTATGCAAGAATTTAAACTAGATACCATATATGGTACAAACGCACAGTCTGCAATAGATAAATTTAAAGAATTTCCCCAAGCCGCATCCTATATCGAAGAAATGTTTGAAGACTACGACTGGAAAAGCGACGACCCTTTCGACATTGCCTACGACGAACTCTACACCTACCAAGACAAAGTAATGAAAGAAATCAGCTTACTAGAAACCTTCAAATATATGAACTCCGACGAAATGCTAAAATACTACCACGGCGCCTACCTCATCGGCGACTTCAAACTCGAAGACTACAAAGGAGTCGACGCTCTAGCCACCTATTGGTACAGCCGCAACCTCCGCATCTTTAGAAACATCCAAGAACGCCTAGACGCCACAGCCGAAGACCGCATATTGGTCCTCTACGGCGCAGGCCACATCCCCATTCTCAAACACCTATTCGAATGCTCCCCCGAATACAATCTAGTCAACTTCAACTCCCTAGACAAATAAATAAAAATCCAAGAATCACAACACACAAAACTCTCCCTCAAAAGCTTGCTTTTGAGGGAGAGTTTTGTTAAATTTATTGAACACTCCACCAATTCCCAATAGGAACACATCCCACTAATTCCCAATAGGAACACATCCCACTAATTCATAATTCACAATTTTTAAAGTACGGAACGTTTAAAACCTTCGTCTAACATCGTCTCCCTGCTATCCGTTATACTTGCTACTTCATTGGAGCATTCAGTAAGGTCGTCCCTAGTCTTCCTAACGTCAGCCGTCGGAACTCCCTACTTCATTTGCCCCACCGAAAGCAGCAGGTGCCACTCCTATCAGGCGTAGTTTAGCTTGCTAGGTCCGAAAAGCCAAACGTCCTCTCGACCTTGTGGAGAGAGCTATGTAGTAAGTAAGACCAAACCTTCGGATTATAAAATAAACAAACTAAAAACGCCAAACCCATCGAAAACCAATTGCATTTCGTATTAGGCTTCGTCGTTTCTATTTTGCGAAGAAGCAAAACCGA
>JAHDIA010000594.1 GCA_020631035.1 Chitinophagales bacterium
ATCCATTACTATCGGGCGTAGGAGGCATGTTGGGTGCTTCGTCGCTACTTATAATAAAAATCCCCCAACTCGCCTATAGGCGAGTTGGGGGCGAAATGGGTTAAAGCAAATCTTTTATTTTGCAATGATTAATTTCTTACTACTACTGTATACATCAGATTTGATTTTGATGTAGTAGACACCCGAAGCGAACTCATTAACATTGAGTTGTAGCTGGTGTAAACCTGCTTCTTGTACTTGCTTGTTTGTTAAGCTGGCTATGTTTTGTCCCATACCGTTGTAAAGGGCAATGCTGATGTTTGCCTCTTGTGGAAGTTGGTATTCTATGGTAGCAAACTCCTTTGTTGGGTTGGGATAAATATTGACATTTAGCTCCTTGTCCAAAATACTATATTCATTATTGGATTTGTAGGCACTATTGTTGGTAAAATTAGTGCTAGCAGTACAGCCATCAATAAAGGCGTGGAAGTTGCAGCCTTGAATGGCTCTAAAGCCTGGCTCGAGGCGGATATAATTTCCTGCATCATAGGTGACATCGGCAGTGGACTGAATGATGTTGTTGCTTTGACCAAGAATCCAGTTTTGTGCGCTATGGTTTTGATTGTTAAAAATTGGATTTACAAGGCTTAGGTTAAGTGGGCAATTGATTAAACAAGGATTGTTGTTTAAGGTCTGTTGAAGTATGTTGGCATTTTCGATTATGGTATGCATCCTAGCAATCTGTCCCTCTGTAAAAGTACTCATACATTGAGGTAAAGAATAGGACTGAATATTGTCTGTTAAGGGAGTAAATCCACTACCACCAACATAAATACAATTACTAGTTACTTGCCCAGATAAACAAGGGTCAGCAGGAGTGTCACAAACCATATCACCACAAGTGGAACAGTTGGAACCATCAAGGGCTTCGGAACAGTTGGCAAAGTCACCACAGCCTCTACCACTATGTGTATGGTACAAACCCAGACAATGCCCCATTTCGTGTGACAATACAGAAGTACCAGCATAGTTGGCACCCAATACCAATGCATTGCCTGGAATACCTGAAGCACGTCCACCATAAGAACTTGTATTGGGAGCCAACAAATATACGTCAATGGCATTGGAATGGGGATTGACACTTATTAAGCTATTAAACAAAGAGGATTGAAAATTATAGTAAGTATCATTGTCTATAAAGTCGCTTCCAATTTGAGTAAAACAGATATTGGCATCCATAAAATCTTGTGACATTAGCTCTAAAGCATTGTCTATTTGTGTTTGACTTAATCCACCAGTTCCTTGTGAATTTCTAATGACATGTACAAAGATATTGATGTTCTTTGCTGTGTAAGCACTGTTATAGGAAGTGATGTTTAGTTCACTTAAAAAGTCTACACTTGGTTCCTCTGTTTGGCAACTCCATTGTTGTGCATTTAGCACAAAATTAAAGGAGAGTGCCAACAATATTAAAAGTATTTTTTTCATTTTCTTAAAATTTTAAAGGTTATAAAATATTCAAGAAAACTACTTCTGAATTTGAGCTTGTAATTCAGTGACTATTTTTAACAATGCATCATACTTTTGGGACAATGCTGCATTTTGAGTTTTTAGTATTTTATTGTCTTCATTCAATTGCCCAATGTACAACATCTGTTCCTCTATGGTTTGTTGTTGGCGTTTGGTGATATCGCCTAAATTGATTTCTCCATCCATTGTTTCGGCTGATTCAAAATTGGGCATATAGCCATAGGTTTCGATGTGTTTCATTTGTTCTTCGATACTGGGTAAATTATAGTCTTCTTCAAAAACATAGTCGCACCAGCCTTCTTCTACAAGTACTTCTCTGGCTCTAGCTGTTCCACAAACATCTAATCTATGAGAGGGGCTTGTAGTGCCAATACCAACATCACCACTTGCTTTGACATATATTCCTTTGCCAGAATGCCAAGCATTGGGACCATGTGCCATAAAATAGTGTTTTATAGAGTTGCCCCATCCTAGAAGACCAACACCACCGATTTCGTCTCCATTGTCGTCATAATTTAAAAACCCTCTTGCCCAACCTCCTGCGGTGTTAGGTTTGTTTAATTTTATATGACCTCCATTAATGGTCACATTGCCTGTGATATTTTGGTTACCAGAGTATAGATTACCATTTACATGTAACTTTGCATCAATATCAGGATTTGTAGTGCCTACACCAATACGACCGTCTGTTTTGATATATATCCCTTTCCCAGAGTGCCAAGCATTAGGTCCATGTGCCATAAAATAGTGTTGAGGAGTAGGACCCCAACCAAATAGCCCAACACCACCAAGTTCTGTTTTTGTCATGGTTAAACACGCCTCTTGCCCAACCCTCTGCGGTATTTGGCTTTTCCATTTTAATGTATCCACCATCTATATAAACTGTGCCAGTAGTAGGATAAATATTTTGTGCAAAAATATTTTCATTGTTAAAAATTACAAATGCCAAAAGGCAGATCACCATTCTAAAAATATTACTTGTTTTCATAGTAAATAAAAATTTAAAGGTTTTTAAAATAAATTAGATATGGCTACAAATGAATGGCGATTCAATTTTTGGTGCGGCCACACACTTTTTGAAATACTTGTTGAAAAGTATTACCTTTGTATAAGATGTTAAAGTGTCGCCAGACATTTTAGCTTATAGGACAAATAAAAGTAGTCGCTTTTGTTTGTCCTTTTTTATTGTCTCAAAAGGATTGCCCACTACTTATAAAAATTACAAGTAGGTGAGCAATCAACTAAACTGGTATCATTGTATAATTAATTTTTGAGCTTCCATTCTTTGTCCATCTATGATCAATTGGTAGAAGTAGGTGCCACTTGTTAGATTAACAGAACGATCATTGATGCCTGTACCTCTTTCATTTAAGTTAAAGCTTTGTATGGTTTTTCCATTGAGGTCAAAGATGTACAATTGAGCTTTTTGAATGGTATGATCAATTTCGTATTCAAAAGCAAATGTGTTGTGGTTGCTTGGATTGTTGAGCGTTTTGACAAAGTTGTTTTTTGTATTTTCATTGTTGGAATTACTGCTTCCATTGTTTTTTTCTAATTGTTCCAAACGAAATTTTAACTCTGCATTTTCTTTGCTTAGTTGTTGAATTCCAATGATCATTTCATAGAATAAGTTGTTCGGATCAAAGGCTGTTTGAGCTTCATTTTTTAGAGCAATATTAAATGTATTATTTGGATAAAGTTCTTGTGCTTGCTTTGATGTAATGCCCCAACTAAGTTGATTCACATTTTGATACTGCCCTATTTTGAGTGTATTGATTCTTTGAAATGCATCTGTATAGTGTTCTACAACTTCTGTTTTATTTCCACCTACACCGTCTCCAGGAATGTCTATGGTGATTGAATCAGGCATAAGAGTTGCATTCATAGCGGACACTCTGCAAAAAATATGGCGATTGTCTTCTATAGAAATGCCCATCATATCGCCACAAGGGTAAGGCGTTCCAACATCTTTTTTCTTGATGACTAAGAAGCCTCTCTGAGTGTTGTCATTTGGCATAAGTTTGTTGCCTATTCTAGCAATTATTGTATTACTATTTAAAGGAAGTTGGGTAGACATCAAACCAATACAAAGCAAAATACTTAGACAACTCAGTATAAATGTATTAAATGAGTTTTTAGGCCAGTTTAGTTTGGTTTTCATGTGTGTAGGTTTAGATTTTTGAAAATATGATTCAGAATAGAAGTTGTTCCTTAATTGCTTGTTGTTGTTGTTGCAAAATTAGAGTGTCAATATTGGAGTACAAAAGAAAAAGCTTCTGGAAAATATTGTTTTAGAAGGCATTTTTTATAGTGTAAGTAGCTGATTTTTAGTAGCTTATATTTGTTTTTGAAAGATGTTTTATAGGTGTTTAAAAGAAGGCGTTTTTATAGTGGAAATCACTATTTGAGACTCTAATCTAATGAAAATATATGAAAAATATTGATGCTTTGATGGAGAGTAGGACGAAGCGGGTGGATGAAACTTGGTGCGAAGTATGAAGTATGCGCCCGATAACCAGTAGGCACGAAGCCTAGAATCACAGGCGTTGCACCATCCTTCGACAAGCTCAGGATAAATAAAAAATTGAAAAAGAAAAATTTAAAATTCAAAATTTGTTGTTGGGATAAAAAACTCCAAACCACCATTAGGCAGTTTGGAGCTAAGAACCTGTCTGAAAACCCTCTTGCTGGTCTGAGACTTCGTCTTTTGCA
>JAHDIA010000595.1 GCA_020631035.1 Chitinophagales bacterium
TTTGGCTTTGATCTTAGAACCTTCTAGTTCAGCAGCAGCCTTGTCTGGACCAAATACTTTGATATTGCTGTCCTCAAAAAAGTCAACAATGCCTTCGCTCAATGGAACTTCAGGACCAACGAAAATTAAATCTATTTGGTGCGACTCACAAAAATGACCTATGCCTTCAAAATCGTTTACAGCCACAGAATGACTATTGGGAATGCCCCCATTACCAGGTAGGCAAAATACATTGTCTTGCCCTACAGATTGGGCGAGCTTCCAACAAATGGTATGTTCTCTACCACCTGAACCAATGACCGCTATTTTTGTTTGTTCCATTGTTTAAATAATGTGTACGAAATATTTCTGAACTATATCTGTCAAATTAAACTTGCCCCCTGAGCCTGCCGAAGGGCAATGTTTTATAATCTTAACTGCCCCCTGAGCTTGCCGAAGGGAAGGGAGTGTCTAAGTAATCGGAATAAGTGAACGACATCTTTCCAAAACCAAATCACAAATCCGAACGGCATCCCCAATATACTCAACAGATTCTAGCTGTTTAATGCGTTCTTTGATTTCAGTTGGGATGTCCAATCCATTTGCCAAGTTGACCAAATCTTCTTTACTAGGGGTACTACCTCTACTGGCTTGTTTGAGCAAATTGTAAGGGTCCTGAACCCCCACTGTTTTTAAAATGGTTTGTATGGGTTCCGCCAAGAGTTCAGGGCTGTTTTCCAATTCGGTACGACAACGTTTTTCATTGATGTCCAATTTGTTCAAGCCACGCATTGTCTCACTCAATCCCATATAGGAATGCGACAAGGCAACCCCCATATTGCGTTGAACAGTACTGTCCGATAAATCCCTTTGCATTCTCGAACGACACAATTTGTCCCCCATAAAAGTCAAGAGTGAATTGGACAAAAGCAAATTCCCTTCGCTGTTTTCAAAATTAATTGGATTGACCTTATGAGGCATAGTGGAAGAACCAACTTCTCCAGCCACTACTTTTTCAAAAAACAAATCTTTGGAAATATACAACCAGCAATCTACATTTAAATCGACTACGATATTGTTCAATTGACGACTCAAATCAAAATAATACGCCCAAGTATCGTGGTCTTCAATTTGGGTGGTAGCCAAATTAAATTTTAAACCATTGCGTTCTATAAAATCCTTGGAAAATTTCAACCAATCAAAATCTGGAAATGCCGACAACATAGCCGAAAAATTCCCAACAGCTCCATTGAGCTTGCCCTTGAATTGCAATTGAGACAAACGCTCGTAAACATCCAAAATACGATTGACAAAAACCGCCAATTCTTTCCCTGCCGTTGAAGGCGAGGCTTTTTGTCCGTGTGTTCTCGAAGGAAAAGGAAGGTGTTTCCATTTATCTGCCAATGCACTTAACTTCTGCAACAAACTTTCGATTTGTGGCAAATGAACCATTGCCAAATAATCCCGCAACAAAAAGGTATAAGCCAAATTATTGACATCCTCTGAGGTCAAAGCAAAATGAATTAAATTGACATTTTGAATGCCCGTTTTTTTCCTCAAGAAAATCTCACAAGCCTTAACATCGTGTTTGGTCGTACTTTCAATTTCCTTAATAGCCAAATAATCCTCCTGAGAAAAATGAGTGATGCAATCTTTGATTTTAGCTACCTCTTTTTCACTCAATGCCTCAAATAAATTTGTTTTATTTAGAGCCAGTAAGTACAGTAGTTCAACTTTACACCTCGATTGCATCAAGGCTTTTTCCGAAAAATAGTCGGTCTGTTTCTCCAATTTAGAAGCATAGCGACCATCTAGGGGAGATATGTTGTTTCTTTGTGTCATTTATTGGATGTTTCTAGCTTTTTTATCAGCTTCCTTCAAACCATCTTTTACTTTCTGAATGTTCTCAGACAACTGCATTCTCAAACTCGGAACATTCAAACATCTAATGGCTGCTTCTGCTGCATTGCCTGGATCAACCACTGTCAATGTTGGTGTTTTAGAAGGCATCATCAAAGACGAATTGATGTTGACTGACATATCCACTTTGTCTTTAAAGGGTGGACAGTTGATGACGGGCATATTTAAGTTCGCTGCCAATGCGCCACCCAATCCGTTGGAACGTCCTGCAATCGCAATGACCACCATTGGTTCAACAGAGTTGTTGTATATATCTGCTAGAGCTGGAATTTCTTCTCCGTTTTTGTGTGCCGACAATACTCTAAAATCTGTCGTGATATTGTAATCTTTTAAGTAACCAGCAATCTTTTTGGCGTGATCCAAGTCAGAAGAAGAGCCCATCACAAAAGCAATAAAACCTTCTTTAGTAACACCCCTTTCAACTAAGTTGCGACTGATTCTGGTTTTGATGTGTTCACCAGAAGATTGAAAAGGCTCACCCGTAATCAATTCATACATTTGCTTGTAACGCTTACTGGTTTCTGCTACAATTTTAGGCTCAATGATGTCTGGATATTTGCCATTTTTTTTGTTTTTAATCAACCATTGTCTCACAAACTCTTTGCTAATCTGTTCGGCTTTGTCTGGGTTTTGGGCGTAGTTTTCAGCATTCCAAAAACGAGAAGAATCAGGTGTGTGAATTTCATCAATTAAAATTAGTTTCTTTCCAAGCAAACCAAATTCGTATTTGGTATCGACCAAAATAATGCCTTTTTTTTCCAAATGTTCTGTACCAGCCTGAAACAATTCCAAAGCAATTTTTTTCATTTTTTGATACACCGATTTGCTCGCCAATTTGCGTGCAATGATTTCCTCTTCGGTAATTTCTGTATCGTCTTTGTCTTTGGTCGTTGGCGTAATGATGGGTTCATCGAACTTCTGATTGTAGGTCAAACCTTCTGGTAAATCAATACCACAAAAGTTGCGAACACCTTTTTGATAAGCTCTCCACATCGACCCCGTCAAATAAGCCCTAACAATCATTTCTACCCGAATCGGATTGGCTTCTTTGACCAAAGTAATATTCGGATCAATTTGCTCAAGCAAATGATTGGGCACAATGTGCTTGGTCTTTTCAAACCAAAAATTGCTAATGCCATTCAAGATAGCACCCTTGTCAGGAATAGGCGTTTTTGAATTTTTATTAAATGCCGAAATACGATCGCTTACCACAATCATTCTCGTTTTTTTATCTACTCTAAGGCTGTCTCTTACTTTGCCTCGATGTAAAAATTCCAATTGTGGTGTCGAAAATTTTTCTAAACAATTCATTATGATAGGTTTTGTATGTTGTGTTTTAAATTTAATAATTGTTTTTTTGGGGGACGGAACGCTAAAGCTTCGTTTGCATGGTGCCTCCCCGCTATCCGCTTTTACTCCTCCCTCCAATTTAATTGGAGGTGCGGGGTAACCGCTACTATCGGGCGTAGGTTGTTTTGCTAAGTCCTTCGTCGAATCTAAATTGAATTCAAAACAGAATTTTAAATTTTAAATCTTGAGTTTTCAATTTTCAATTCAAAATTCAATGCTTAAAATGCCTCAAACCCGTAAACACCATAGCAACGCCCAACTCATTACACGTCTCAATAACCGACTTGTCCCTAATCGAACCGCCTGTTTGTACAATTTTCCGAATGCCTTTTTCGTGCGCCAACTCAACATTGTCAGCAAATGGGAAAAAAGCATCCGATATCAAAATGGCATTGGCGAGTTCTTCAGCAGCATAGACTTCAAAATCCGCTTCATTGCCTGTAAATTCATTTTTTAAATTTTCTAGACTTTTGTCAATTGCCAATTTAGTCGCCACCAATCTATTGGGTTGGCCAGCTCCCATTCCTAGCAGTTGCTTTGCCTCATCTTTTTGACGAACAATACAAATCGAATTGGATTTGATATTTTTGATACTGCGCAAACCGAAGTCAATCAAATCGCTTTCTGTATCCAAATCAATGACAGCACTTGTTTTCAATTCCTTTTTGTTGTCTAGTTCATTGTCCTTTTCTTGTATCAACAAACTCCCATTGAGGTAACGTAAATCTTTAAATTGATTTAAATTACTTGAATTAAATTCAATGATTCTTAAATTTTTGTGCTGCTGTAAATAGGCCAATGCATCTGCTCCAATTTTGGGTGCCACTACGACTTCAATAAACTTTCTTTTGCTTTTATCCGCATTGTCCAGGTCAAAAAAGGAGACCGTCTTCAAGGAGAGTGGAGCGTTAAATGCAATGATGGAACCAAAGGCAGAAATGGGATCACCAGCCC
>JAHDIA010000596.1 GCA_020631035.1 Chitinophagales bacterium
TGGAGTTATCTGATTATCGCAGTGGCAGCCTTTTCGATTATGTTTGGTACGTGCATTGCTGTATTTGATGGGTATGCGCGTGCCTTGGAACGAACTTTTGAATTGTTGTTTTTTGGAGCCAAAGACCAAGAACGTTTGTTGCAAGATAGAAGCATCTATATTGCTTCACTTTTGGTGATTGCTAGTGGGGCTTTTGTAATAATCGCCTTTTTTACGAGTAATCTCAAACAGTTGGTTGATTTGGCGACGAGTATTTCATTTTTGATTGCGCCATTGATTGCGATTGTGAATTTTAGATTGGTGACCAAATATTTGAAAAAGGAACATCGCCCACCCATGTGGATGCAGTTGTTGAGTTGGGCAGGGATTGTGTTTTTGTTGGGATTTGGGGTGTTGTTTTTGTATGTAAAAATTTGAGGATTGAAAATTTAAGATTCAAAATTAGATGCATTTTCCATAGCAGTTCGTAGAGACAAGGCATGCCTTGTCTGTACCGAAAATGGGCGCAAGGCGTGTAGCGGATGGAATAGCGGATAGACGGAGAATAAAAAGATGCGATGTTTACGCCCGATAGTAATGGATATGGCGGCATATCGGTGTCGCTATTGGTATGCGTGTGGTTCGTCGAGACAAGGCATGCCTTGTCTGTACATGCCAAAAAGGCTAAGCGTAGACAAAGGGGCAGCCGCCATAGTAATGGATAGCGGGGAGTCGATTTCGTTTGAAAAAGTAGCGTTCCGTCCCATTTAAATAAATAATTAAAATAATATTGACACAAGGCAGATTAACCTTTAAATACATTATTACACTATGAGCAATTTTGATTTTACATTGGTTCGTTTGGATCAATTGATTACGCACCACATTGGCAATAAAAGCAATGAGGAAGGTGTATTGTTGTCTGAGCAAACAACGGCGATTGGGGAGAATACTTTGGATTATTTGCTGCGGTATTTTTTGCATCCGTTTAAAACAGAAGAGATTTTTAGCTTTACACATGATACGGATGTGACAATGAATCCAGTGTATGCTTTGGTGAAGGAGATTTTTGAAGATCAAGAAAAGTTGGTGGAGCATTCTAAGACACTGGCGAATTTGTTGTACGAAAAATCGGATCATCCTAAGATTAAAAATGGGGAGCTGAATGTGGCGTATTTCTCGGAATTGGGCTTGAATGATGAGATTGTGGAAGCTGTGGGCATTTTTAAGTCTGAGACGGATGAGCCTTTTTTGAAAATGGAAAATGAGGATGCGAATTTCCACATTGGACACGAAATGGGCTTTAGTTTGAAAGGACTCGATAAGGGTTGTATTGTATTCAATATTGAAGGGGAAGCTGGATACCACGTTTTGGTGGTGGACATTACGAATAAAAACAATGAGGCGCATTATTGGAAAAATGCCTTTTTGCAGTTGGCTCCCATTAGCAATGCTTACTACCAGACCAAATCGTTTTTGGATTTGACCAAGGACTATTTGACGGAACAAGTGGCTGATGAGTTTGAAATGAACAAAACGGAACAAATCAATTTGTTGAATCGTTCTGTAGAGTATTTTAAGAACAATGAGACTTTTGATAAGGAGGAATTTGAACAAGCTGTTTTTGAAAAGGAAGAAATGGTTGAGTCGTTTCGGAATTTTGACTCGGCTTATCGGGAGGAACGGGCTTTGGCTCCTACGGCTAGTTTTAATATTTCGGAGCGTGCAGTTAAGAGTCAGCAAAAGAATTTTAAGAGTACGATTAAGTTGGATAAGAATTTTCATATTTACATACATGGCGATCAAGAGATGATTGAACAGGGTGTGGATGAGGATGGTCGGAAGTATTATAAGTTGTATTATTATGAGGAGGCTTTGAGGGGCGAGGAGCGAGGAGCGAGGGGCGAGTTGCTTGGTGGGATGCAAGCTCCCTTCGGCAGGCTCAGGGAGCGAAGACTGACTGACAGCAAACTGAAATCAATACAGATATAACAATAAAGGTGATGCCTTCGTATTTTCGACTAAGGTGTCACCTTTTTTTATGTGGCTTAGTCTTTATATTTGTAGGCTGTCGGACACTTGGTGAACGACTCTTGTAGTAACTTGTTCAATATTACTTAATACTTCAAACAATCATAAGTGAGTATAGACAATCAGGTAAAACATACAGAGGTACAGGATTATTATGGCAAGCAACTAACGCAAAGCGAAGACCTTAAAACCAATGCTTGTTGTACGCCCCAAGCTCCTGTCAAATACATAGCAGATATTTTAGCAGACATACACGACGAAGTAATGGCAAAATACTATGGCTGTGGCTTGACCATTCCGTTTCAGTTGAAGGGATTGAAGATACTGGACTTGGGTTCGGGTAGTGGTCGTGATTGTTTTATTGCCTCGAAATTGGTGGGGCAAGAAGGCAAGGTCATTGGAGTCGATATGACGGATGAACAACTTGCCGTCGCCAATAAATACATTGATTACCATACCGAAAAGTTTGGGCTGGATTATGCCAATGTGGAGTTTCGCAAAGGCAATATCGAAGCATTGGAACAATTGGGATTGGAGGACAATAGTCTTGATCTCATTATTTCCAATTGTGTGGTCAATTTGGCGGTGGATAAGCAAAAGGTCTTGCAAGATGCTTACCGACTGTTGAAGCCAGGAGGGGAAATGTATTTTAGTGATGTGTATAGCGACCGTCGTGTACCAAGCAATTTACAAAAAGACCCTGTCTTATGGGGAGAGTGTTTGAGTGGTGCCTTGTATTGGAACGACTTTTTGAACTTTGCCAAAAACGCTGGTTTTACCGATCCTAGAGTGGTCGAGAGTCGCAGCATCAGCATTGAAAATGAGGAGATCATTGAAAAAGTGGGCAACCTTAAATTTTTCTCAGTCACCTACCGCTTGTTTAAACTGGAAGGCTTGGAGAGCGACTGTGAAGACTATGGACAGTCGGTTCGTTATAAGGGTACTATCAAACACCGTCCACACGCCTTTGACTTGGACGATCACCACAATTTCCCAACAGGCAAAATGATAACGGTTTGTGGGAATACCTACAAAATGTTGAACGAAACCCGCTTTAAAGACCACTTTGAGTTTTTTGGTACCTGGGATACACACTATGGTATCTTTGAGGGTTGTGGGGGCAATATGCCATTTAAGGAAGGAGAGAATGGGGAAAGTGTTGCTTGTTGTTAATGGTGTCAATATCGAAATAATGAAAAAATACTTTGTTTACCAAGATGCCAAAAGTCATAAGTTTTGGGGAATCGAAGCCAAAGAAGACTGTATGGAAATTGCTTTTGGTAAATTTGGTTAAAAACTGGAAAGATGGCTATGATACAATAAGCGATTCCTTTGTAGACTACCTAGAAAAATTGATGTATGATTTTGCTGGTGGCAAGTACATTTACAATAGAGAAGAGAACAAATTGGACAAGGCATAATCATAACATTCCAAATTTCCCTCTACATTTTTTCCAAATATATTCAAAATTCTTTAGCTTAGAGATGTGTACGAAATAAACTCATAATTTGCCCTTCGACAAACTCAGGACTCGTTCAATAAAATCATACACTGAGAACCTGTCGAAAGGTGATTTGTCACACTTCCTAGAATAAAACCGTAAAACCAAACTACCTATGCCTACAGACAAAGAAAAATTGCAAGCAAGAGTTGGAGAAATCACAGGATTGGCAACTCGTTTTTGTATTGAAAAAGTAAAAGATGATAGTTATCTCCAACTTGCTGAAAAAATGATTGGAAAATTGAGTCGAAAACGCCCTAGCCCATTGTTGAGAGGCAAGGTAGAAATTTGGGCAGCAGGCATTATGCATGCAATAGGACAAGTCAATTTTTTATCTGACAAATCTTTTGAACCTTATGTAAGTTTCGACGAATTAAATCATTTTTTTGGTACTAAAAAAACAACTGTTGGTAGCAAAGCAGCAGATATAAAAAGCATGTTAAAAATAGATCGCCTGACTGGTTTTGATTATATGACAGATAGCATGAAAGACCAACATCCTATATACAATATGGTAATGGTGGATGGTTTTATCGTTCCTGTCTCCTCGCTTCCCCCTGCATATCAACAAATGGTCAAAGAAGCTCGTGAGGCTGGTAAGGATATTTCATTTACAACTAAGTAACATTAGTACTCTGTAAAGTAAATTTCTTAATATTTTGACTATGCCTTTTCGTCCTAT
>JAHDIA010000597.1 GCA_020631035.1 Chitinophagales bacterium
GTTGTTTCCTTTTGGGATTGTCTTTTTTAGGGCGATAATGTTCTACTTCAAAAGGAGCATAAGCTTGGGTTTTTCCCTCACAAAAAGCACATTTGTGAAAATAAACTACTTCAATTAGGATACGTTTTAACTCACTGTCTCGATAGTAGGTTCCAGTAAAACTGTGTTTGTCTTTCTCTTCTAAACAAAGGGCAATTCGGTCTAGGCAATTTTGAGACAACAACTTTGGAGGTGGGCTATCAAAGTCTTTTGTTACTGAAATCATCCTTTCTCTGTTTCAAACAATTCGTCAGGGAAATCTATATCATCTTTTAGGGCTTTGAGGTGTTCTCGTACTTCGTCATTGTTCTTGAGTTCTTCATAACTGTCTTCGGTACGGACTTCTTGTACGCTTTCTACATTGACACTATGAAATACTTCCATTCCAAAGATAGGTGAGGTGAGAATGGTATTGGCAGTCAGTTTGCTTACATCAATATCTAGGCGTTCGACTTCAATGCCTTTTTCATTGTCTCTACTGACTTTGAGAAAGACTGAATTTTTGGGTGCGCCTAAGAAGGGAATAGGGCTATGTGTAGAGGCAATGAATTGAACTTTGGGGAATACTTTGGATAACAAACCAGGTAGTTCCCTTTGCCACTTAGGATGTAAGTGAAGGTCTAATTCGTCTATGATGACGATACCGCCAATGTCTTCGACATTTGTTTCTGGTGGATAGTTTCTAGAGAGTCGAATATACATATCTCCAACCATTGCAATGATGCTTCGATAGCCAGAGGCAATTTGGTTATAAGAAAGAGCTTCATAGGCATTGTTGTCTCTATCTTTTTCAATATAAAATATTTTGTATTTATCTTCTTTTTCTATTTTTTTTACTTCTATATCGTGTAAATCAGGAATGATTGTAAGAAATATTTTTTTTATTTGGTCAAATTTAGGACTTTTCTCAAGCTTGGAAAAAATCATTTTAGATTCAATATTTAACATTAAACCATCTGTGTTGAATAAACTATATAGAGTGGTACTTCGTCTTCCTATTTCATTTTGACTTTCAGGATCTTGTAAGTCTAAACGAGTTGGGCCATAAGTTGCAATATGAGGTGTAGATTTAGAATTTATACGGAAACTATTGATTTGATTTTTACTATTATTAAGCCATTCAATAGCAATATCAAAATATCTAGAATTATTGATAGGTATTTGTTCATTTTGTTTGCCATTTATTGCTAAAGCAATGGCTTGTAAAATACTGGTCTTTCCAAAGCCATTTTCCCCTGTTAAAAATATCCATTGAGTGTCAACTGGTATGTGATTAATTTCTGTGTATTTAATTCCTTTGAAGTTGTGAATTCTTAGTTGTTTAACACAGTATGGAAGAGAATACTCTTGATTTTGAATGTTATTAAAAAAATCATTTTTGGAAGGTTTGGTATACAGGTTTTGTGCCAAATTAATTTGAACATTCGCAATGTAGTTATTGTCAATATTTTTGGATGTAATTTTTATTTTTGCACTTTTGTCGAGATAAATATCCTGAAACTCCTTATAAGCTTCCTCCAAATTCTCATTCCATTTTTCAACTTGACTTAGATCCACCTCTATCAGTTGGGCAATTTCTTCTAGGGATTTGCCTTCGTTTTTTAGTTCAATAAATCGGTTTTCTAATGCCAGTTGGTCTTTCATATGGGTATTTGTTTTCTTGGTGCTTTATACAAAAATAATACTTTTTTCCTATCCCTTCGATACAATATAAACTCCCAATAAAGAAAGCCCCAGTCCCACCAAATGATTCCAAGCAATGACTTCACCATCTAGGATGCCCCAGAACATAGCAACTATGGGAATGAGATAAGTGACACTGGCAGCAAAAAGGGCGTTGGTCCGTTGGGTCAGGTAGAAAAAGACAACATTGGCAAGGGCTGTACCGAATACAGCTAGTAAGACAATGTAAAAGAAGGCTGTTGTGCCGCCTTCGACTTGGGTAAAGCGATGGCTAAAGTCGGTGGAAAACAATAAGATTGCTGCAAAAGGTGCCGAACTCAAAAAGGCAGCTAGGGTAAGGGCGAGTGGAGGAATGTTTTGACAGTAGCGTTTGATGGTATTGGTACTGGTCGCATAGAACCACCCACCTAAAACAATGAATAAGACATAAAAGTTAATACTGATTTCTCCACTAGAAATAAATATCAAAAAGAAGGCACCAAGCAAACCAATTAAGACGCCTATGAGTTTGTTCCATTTGAAGACCGTTCCAAAAAACAAGAGCCCCAAAACAAAAGTATTGAGGGGAACGAGTGTATTGACCATAGCTGCCAAAGCACTGTCAACCTGGGTTTGGGCAAGGGGAAAAAGAAAAGCAGGAATGGCAGTGCCCAACCAACCAATGACCAGAATGGGACCAATGTTTTCTTTTTTGATAAAACGTAATTGTCGAAAGGCAAAGGGCAGCAAAACCAGACAGGACAAAACAATTCGCAAAGCAGCCACCTGTATGGGAGAATAGACCGCTACCCCCTTTTTGATGAGGATAAAGGAACTACCCCATATGATGGAAACCCCCACCAAAATGAGCCAGTTCAAGGCATTGTTGTTTGATTGTTTTGTTTGCAATTGGGGATGGTGTTGGATTGGACGCAAAGATGATTAAAAGAATTGTTTTTGTTGTTACGAATGTTTGAATAATTTTTATATGTCAGGCATATCCGAATTAAATTCACATTAAATACAAAAGCGCAGGACGAAGCGGGTGGATGAAATTGACGACGCAGCCCAAAGCATGCGCCCGATAACCAGACCAAGACGTAGCCATGAAACAGTGACGTTGCACCATAATTCGATAGACTCATTAACCGTCCTTCGACAAGTTCAGGGTAAATAAAAACTACGATTTAGAAAAAGAATACCCCAATTGGAACTTGGCAATTTCATTTTTGATCCAAATACGGAAGTCGAAGTAAGCAAAGGCACGACGTTCTAGTGGATTGCTGGCGAGTTCGTCCATTTGAGACTGGAAATTTTTGAGGATTGGAAGGTAATCTTCGTGAGTGTGGACTTTGGGCAGTTGTTTGATAAAGTCCAAAATACTTTGCTCGACTTGGGATTTGTCGGTTTTGGTGTGGAGGTACAAATACAGTTGACGGATGCCCCTTCTGTAGTTCTCACTTGATTTGAGATGGTATTGCAAAACAACCTTGACGATTCTTGAAAAAACAAAAATTTCGTGGTGCAGTTTGGGATTGGGATTGCTTAGAATGCGCTCAATCCATTCCAGACCCAATTCGTAGCGTTTGGCATCGTAGCAGAGTTGGAAAACGTGGAAACAGAGCATCAAACGACCTACTTGGTCTACATCTTTGCCAAATTTTTGCAGACCTTCGTCTATGGCTTTGATGTGTTTGATACCGCCCTCAAAGTTGCGAGAATAGCGGTGAAAATTGAGGGTGTGGTAGTAGTATGACTCAAAGAGTTTGACCTGAATGTTGCGGTCTTTTTGGTATTGTTCGTCCTCCATCAATGCCCGAAACTTTTGAAGGCGGACTTCGGTTTCTGTTGGCTTTTTGAGCACACTTGTCATATTGAGCAAATTGTTGAGCGACTGAATGTACTCCATCGGATTTTCAGCAATGATTTTGGGGCGACTCTCTAGCAAATCGACCAATTGCGAAATATAGGGGTAGCAACTCGGAAAATCCCGCAACATAAAATAGTAAGTCGAAAAGATTTTGAGTTGCAATTTTTGGGCAGAGTAGGAGAGTTGTTCCGCCTTGGTTTGCATCAAAGGCGATTCGATGACCCTTTTGATTTTTTCGAGTTTCTCTTGGTTGTGGACGATGCCTTCGAGGTGGTAATGGAAATACAATTGGGCATTGAGCAACCAATAATCATTGATTTCTTGGAGTTTGGTAAGAAAATCCCTTTCTTCGTCTTGGAGGTGTTCGATGTCTGACCATTTTTTGCCAGCATAGAACTGAACTTCTAGGATTTTTTTCTCCCAACGGTTGATTTCAGGTAGCAAACCCAAGAGTTCGTGTTCGTGGGCGGTCTTTTTGGCTTTTTTGATTTGCTTTTGTGCCTGTTCGTACAAATGTTTTTCGATGAGTAGCCCAATGCTGTGGATGCGTTCTAGGAGTTGGGCATACACACTTTTTTGAAGGTGGTATTGGTTGAGGCTACGTAAAATCAAGT
>JAHDIA010000598.1 GCA_020631035.1 Chitinophagales bacterium
AATTACACAATCAACCTAATTACAATTTATCCTAAGTTTGTCGAAGGATGGTGCAACGTTTGTCTTTCATGGCTACGGGCACTCTGGTTAGCCAACGCATGTTTTTCCCTTTGTGCAAGGGTTCATCCGCCCGCTCGTCCTGCGCTGCCTTGGTATTTTTTTGCGCCTGTTTTTGGGGGTTGGGCACCCGCAATCCCAATGTTCGGGACTACAGGTATTCGTCGTCATCAGTTTGGGTATAATCTTTGAAATCGTCTTCGGCTGCAATGTCCAGTTGGGTTTCTTCTTCTGCTGCTTCTATTTTTGGGATTTCTTCTATTTCCTCTTCCTGAGCAGTATCAGTATCGTCACTGATAGTAACTCGGCTGGGCGTCAACAAATCAAAACCTTTGAAATACAACAACAACTGCCCTACCGAAATCACATCTCTTTGACAATGGTCTTTGACTGCTTGCAAATCATTCTCATGCCAGTATAAATCATTTATGTCTTTGCCATCGAGGTGTTCTGCGGGATAATCAATTTGTAAGACCTTCATTAAGAGGCGCAACGATGCATAGTTCTTGTGATCCCCAAATTTCCAAATTTGGAAAGTATCTATGGTACTTACATTCCAAGGTTTTAGCCCTCCTACCCCAAACTTATAAGGCAATTTCACCCCATTGATAAGCATACGACGGCAAATAAAAGGTAGGTCAAAATCTCTTACATTGTGTCCCGAAAACAAATACCTACGGCTGCTAAAATGAGCATTGAGCAAATTCTTAAAGTTTTCGAGTATGTCTCTTTCGTCCAAATCGTGAAAAGACTTGACTCTCAGGTGGAATTGCCCATCGTCTTGTCGTCTAAAATAAGCCACAGTTATACAGACAATTTTGGCAAATTCGGCATAGAGTCCTGCTCTCTGTATATAGGCATCCTCAGGTGTTGCATCATCTCTAAAAAAGTGGGCTTTTCTGTCCCACAAAGCCTGAAATTCTTCGTCTAATTCGTTGTAGCTTGCTAGTTCTGATACTGTTTCAATGTCTAAAAGAATCAAATTTTCTAATTTAATTTGATGCAGCATAGGTTTTGGTTTGTATGGTTAACTTAATACTCATTTAATCTGTTCCCTCACTTCATACTAAGCTTAAAATAATGGCATTGGTTTGCATCATTTTTGGGCAATTTTAGTATTAGATACAAAGAGTAATTCTTTTGGGGTTTCAAATTATCATAAAATCAACACAAAATGGAGTGTATGGCAAAAAAAATGAACCAAAATCTTAAAAAAATTTGTTCTTCTACAAAAAAAGCATATTATTACGCTTTAGTAGATATGCCAACAAGCCTACCAACAAAAAATTGCTCTTAAAGATTAAGTGATTTCCTCACTTAATCCAGCAAAACTATAAGACCAACTACTGCCAAACTAGTATAGGCAGCTTTACATTAAAAGGCAGCAATTGTGTGAGAAATAGACTTTTCCACACAAATCCTCAATTTATCCACACCTGCTATCAAAGTGTGCATAAACTGTTGATAACTGATAGTGCTCACATATAAAGCACTGATAACCAATCAAAAAAAAGGTTGAAAGAAAAAGTCTTAAAAATGTGTTTTAGCAAGTATCTATGAGTAAATTTGTTGTTCGCTAATTAATTACGTCCAAACAGTCTGTTATGCAAGAAAAAGGGGGAATCCAAAATAAACTTGCCAACTTTGGCAAAAAAAACAGAAGATCATCTGATCTTTCTAGCTATGTTTTTGACAAAATCCAACCACAAGCTGTGGATATGGAAGAAGCTGTACTTGGGGCAATGATGCTCGACAAAGATGCGGTTTCCAATGTCATCGACATCTTGAAAGCCAATAGCTTCTATTTAGATGCACACCAGAAAATCTATAAGTGTTTTCAGGAGCTGTTTCTCAAAAACAAGCCCATTGATTTGTTGACTGTAACTGAACAGTTGCGCAAAACAGGTGAATTGGAAGCAGTGGGTGGTCCTTTCTACATCACCCAATTGGCAAGCCGAGTTGGTTCGTCTGCCAATGTGGAACACCACGCAAGAGTTGTCGCCGAAAAATTTATTTTACGGGAATTGATACGCAGTTCTAATCAAGTTATCAAAAACGCCTATGATGAAACAACGGATGTTTTTGAACTCTTGGACAGAACAGAACAAAGCCTTTTCGAGATTACCGATCAAAACCTGAGACGTAATTACGATACAATGGGCAATCTGGTCAATCAAGCCATCAAACAAATCGAAGAAATTGGTAAGAACAAAGAAGGGGTCATTGGTATTCCTTCAGGCTTTACTGCCCTAGACCGTATTACCTCTGGATGGCAAAAATCGGATTTGGTTATTTTGGCGGCTCGTCCTGGTATGGGTAAGACCGCTTTTACGCTTAATCTGGCCCGCAATGCAGCCGTTGATTACAACAAACCTGTTGCCTTCTTCTCTTTGGAGATGTCCTCTTTACAATTGGTCAATCGTTTGATTTCTTCGGAAGCAGAGTTGTCTGGTGAAAAACTCAAAAAGGGGGATCTAGAACGTTATGAATGGGAGCAACTCAATTCTAAAGTACAAAAACTGTCAGAAGCTCCCATCTTTATTGACGATACGCCTGGTTTGAACATATTTGAATTGCGGGCAAAATGTCGCCGTCTCAAAATGCAACACGACATCCAAATGGTAATGATTGATTACTTGCAGTTGATGAGTGGTACAGGTGACAAAAAAGGTGGCAACCGTGAGCAAGAAATCTCTCAAATTTCGAGGGCACTCAAAGGGATTGCGAAAGAGTTGAACATTCCTGTTATTGCACTTTCTCAGTTGAGTCGTGCGGTGGAGACTAGAGGTGGAAACAAAAAACCTCAGTTGTCGGATTTGAGGGAATCAGGTGCGATTGAGCAGGATGCTGATATGGTAATTTTCTTGTATCGTCCCGAATATTATGGATTTGACCAAGACGATGAGGGCAATCCTACACAGGGAATTGGTGAGGTCATCATTGCCAAGCACAGAAATGGTGCTTTGGATACGGTCAAGGCGAGATTCATTGCCAAGTTTGCGAAGTTTGCTGATTTGGACTTGATGAGTGGTGCCAATATTGATGGCTACGTCCCAATGAACCAAATCATTACCAAGACTTCTAGAATGAATGAAGGTGGCAATAGCCTGCCTCCTGGTATGGGTGGTCCACCTCCACCGTCTGTTGATGACAATGATATTCCGTTTTAATTGAAGATTGAAGATTAAAAATTCAAGATTAAATCCAATCATCGAAACGGATTTAAAATTCTAAATTAGATATATAAAAAAAGAGCTTAGGCAATCTTGCCTAAGCTCAACAACAACTATAATAAAAAATCTTCTTAGCCTAATTTGATTATCCGTTTCCTTCGTCTTCGTCCTCCTCATCTTCGTCCTCATCTTCGCTATCCTCGTCATCGCCTTCGTCTTCGCTATCCTCGTCATCGCCTTCGTCTTCGCTGTCTTCGTCCTCACCTTCTTCATCTTCGCTGTCTTCTTCGTCTCCTTCATCCTCACTGTCTTCTTCGTCTCCTTCGTCCTCACAATTTTCATCTTCAAAGGTTTCAAATTCATCATCAGAATTGACCATTTGTGTAGAACCGTCCTCTAGGATAAGGGTGATTGGATATTGGAATGTCGGCTCTTCTTCTGAATCTGGATTGTTTTCGTAATAGGTATCAATTGCCATTTCCAATGCTTCCAAATCTGTTTCAACATTGATGTCGAAGGTATTACCATCTGGCAAAACAATGGTGAATGGCATTTCTATATCAAAACACAAATCATCAAATTCTTCATCGTAGTACTCTTTTTCATCTTCACAAGCTTCAAACAGTCCTTCTAGGGTTTCCATATCACCGACCATTTCTGTCGTACCATCTTCTAAAATCACATCCACTGGGAAAGCAAGTGTTGGTTCTTCTTCTGCATCTGGATTGGCATCTTCCCAAGCTTCGGCGGCGGTCTCTAATTCTTCATCGCTGTTCACTGTTTCCATACTGCCATCTGGATAGATAATCTCTACTGGGTACACCAATGAAATACATTCGGAACTATCCCTTAGTGAACTCATTGCTCCTTGACTAGCTTTGTCTTCTTTGTCTATATTGGGGAGCAAACCTTGGTTGCCATTGTTGTCTACATCTGCT
>JAHDIA010000599.1 GCA_020631035.1 Chitinophagales bacterium
TAGTCGATAGTCGATAGTCGATAGTCGATAGTCGATAGTCGATAGTCGATAGTTAAGTAAAGAAAGTACTTAAAAAATGGGACAACAATACAAGGATCTATGGAAAATGGACCATCGACTATGGACCATATATGGACTATTCTAATACCGCTTCCAATACTTCCAATGATTTTAGGCTATCGAAATTGCTGGTGTGTAGACCGTAGTAGCGAATGAGCCAGCGGAGTAACTGTCGTCTCTTATTGCGTTCAATGGGGGCATCGAAAAAGGCGGCTTGGTCTAGGTTAAGTAGACTGTGGAGTAATTGACTTGCCTCTTTGTCCATTAATAAGGTATTGTTTTCTGCTAGGGAGTAGGTAAAGGACCCTTCTTGTAAATCAAAGGTATGGAGTTCTTCAGTATAATTGTTGTTGGGGTAAAAACCAAGGTACTTGCTCAGTTCCAGCAAAAAGAAAACAGGTAGTTTGCCCAAGCCTTGTTCGGTTTCTTCTAGATAGTCTATGAGATGAAATAAAAAATTAAAGAGTGCAGGATTGCTTTCTTCCTCCTTAATGGTCTTGTCTAAGACTTCGGTTATAAACAAAGCAATGCTGCTTTTATAAATATCGAAGGGGATGGATTGAAATACTTTGATGGCTTGGTATTCTTTGATGCGTTGGATGTCTTTTTGTTCTCGTTCGTAGACCACCATATTGAGCATCGTGAGAGCCTGAAAAAAAACAGCATTGTGCTTGGGTTTTTGGGTACGTACACTATTGACGATATAGGTACGCAAACCCAGCTCTTCTGTATATATCTTACAGATGATGCTGGTTTCTGAATAATTGATATGACTTAAAACAATGCCTCTGGTTTTTTGTAACATCTTTCCTTGATTTTCACCTTCTCTAAAAAGAACAAAATAGCTCAAAATAGAGTTTCATTCTACAAGATAAAAAAAGCGGCAGACCTTGAGTAGCCTACCGCCTAAATAACCTTATTTGTATCTGTATGTTATATTATTAATGTTCATTCTTTGACAATTTTTGCAGAAGAGAGCTAGTTCTTAAACAAGCTATCCAGTCGCCTGTGGCTCCCTTCTATTTGTTCAAGAACCACTCTCCAAAAATCGGCAAAGAACCTTAATGTTCTACCCCACCTGGACCGTGAACGTGCCCGTGTGAAATTTCGTCAGCAGTTGCTTCTCTGACACCTATGATGTTGCCACTAAAATGAAGATTTTTACCCGCCATTGGGTGGTTAAAATCCATTTTGACTGTCTGCTCATCAAAGGCCAAAACTTTGGCTCTGTGTATTTGCCCTTGTTGCCCTCTCATCGTCAATAGTTTGCCTACCTGTAGCATATCTTCTTGTAAAACACCATCCACCTTAAAGTTGTCTATAGGAATGGCTACAATTTGATCTTGCATAACAGATCCATAAGCATCATTGCTTTCTAGCAAAAATTGAAATTCGTCTCCTGTTGCCTTATTGGCTAGGTGTTCTTCAAATTTGGGTAACATTTGCCCTGCACCATACAAAAATACCAAGGGGCGATCAGCAGTGGTTACTTCGACAATTTCTCCTTCAGCACCTCCATCTTTGAGTACATACGTTAGACTCACTACGGTTTTGGGAGCTATATTCATTATTTGTGTTTTATAGTATTATATAATACCAATAGTACAAAAAGGATGTGATTGAGTCACAACAGAGCATTTAGAACAATCCATTTAACTCAGCAGATACCCTATTGATGACTTCTCCCAAATCTTCAGGATTTTCAGCAAAGTTGATATTGTCTACATCAATGACGAGCAAGGGCCCTTTCTTGTATTCTCCTATCCAGTTTTCGTAATACTGATTCAGTCTTTTTAAATAATCCAATCTTAAATTCTCTTCAAATTCTCTTCCTCTTTTTTGTATTTGACTAACAAGCTTGGGCACTGTTGCTTTGAGATATATCAACAAATCGGGTGGTGCAACTTGGGTACTCAAAGTATCGAACAAATTACAGTAATTGTCAAAATCTCTTTGGGTCATCAAGCTCATATGGTAAAGATTGGGTGCAAATATTTTCGCATCCTCATAAATGGTACGATCTTGAATGACAGTTTTTTTTCCTTTTCTGATGCTGACCAACTGATTGAAGCGGCTATTGAGAAAATAGACTTGTAAGTTGAATGACCAGCGTTGCATATCTTGGTAAAAATCTTCAAGGTAGGGATTGCTTTCTACATCTTCGTAATGCACCTCCCAACCAAAATGTTTAGCTAGCAATCTTGCCAGAGTGGTTTTTCCTGCGCCGATATTACCTGCAATTGCAATGTGTTTGATGTCTTTGTTCTCTGGCATGTCAATTTTGTATTGTGACTACAAAGATAGTTTATATTATTTTTTCATCAAAAATGGATAAAGTTCAGGAGCTTTGAGGGCAATGCCTGTTCCTCTAACAACGGCTCTCAAAGGATCTTCGGCTATGTGTACAGGCAATCTGGTCTTAGCAGAAAGTCGTTTGTCCAAACCTCTCAACATTGCACCACCACCAGTCATATAAATACCTGTACGATAAATATCTGCCGCCAATTCTGGTGGAGTTGACTCCAATGCACGCAAAACAGCCTCTTCAATTTTGGAGATGGATTTGTCCAAACAATTGGCAATTTCTGAATAGCCAATCATTATTTGTTTGGGAACTCCCGTCATCAAGTCTCGACCGTTGACAGGATAGTCCTCTGGTGGCTCATCCAATTCAACCAAAGCAGAACCAATATTAATTTTGATGTTTTCGGCTGTGCGTTCTCCAATCAAGATGTTGTGTTGGCGGCGCATATAATCAACTATATTCATTGTAAAGTCGTCCCCTGCAATACGAATTGATTCGTCACACACAATACCCATCAAAGCAATCACTGCAATCTCAGTGGTTCCCCCTCCAATGTCAATAATCATATTACCAATGGGTTCGCCCACATCAATGCCAATACCCAATGCTGCCGCCATAGGCTCATGAATAAGGTAGGTTTCTTTGGAACCCGAACGCTCCGCCGAATTAAAAACGGCACGCTTTTCGACCTCAGTTATACCCGACGGAATACAAATCACCATTTTATAAGATGGATTGAACCATCTCCTTCGGGGGTAAATCATTCGAATCATTTCCCGCATCATAATCTCAGCCGACTCAAAATCGGCAATCACTCCATCCTTTAAAGGACGGATGGTTTTGATGTTTTCGTGAGTCTTTTCGTGCATTTGCATGGCCTTTCGACCAACCGCAATTACCTTGTTGTCAGACCTATCCAATGCCACTATAGATGGCTCATCTACTACAATCTGATCCTTATATATAATTAGCACATTGGCAGTACCAAGGTCAATGGCTATTTCGTGGGTCATAAAATCGAACAATCCCATACTACTTCCTCTTATTTATTCTTTATACAATAATGGCAAAAAACATACTTTTATATGAACACTCTAGTCCAAGTGCGAAAGTACCAAAAAGAAGCTTATAAATCATTATGTTCTTTAGAAAAAAAGCGTAAATTAAGCCGTATTCAAAAGATTTTAAGCAATATTCGCCTCAATAGCATACATATCTAAAAAAAGCCTCTATATGTCTATAAACTCTTTTAGAACCGAATGGCAAATTCCCCCTGCTCCTTTTAAGTTAAAATTGGAAGACAAAGTTTTGCTTATTGGTTCTTGTTTTAGCAACAACATTGGACACAAATTGCAAACATTTAAAAGTAAATCTATCATCAATCCTTTCGGCATTTTGTTCAATCCTGCTTCCATTCACAATGCCATTTCTATACTTCACAAACGCCAAAAAGATTTTGAAAAAGATGACTTGCTTTTTTATGACGAAAAATTCCTCAGCTTGTCTCATCATTCCAATTATTCAGCCCTGAATGCGGAAGAGAGTTTACAAAAAATTAATCAAGATTTTAAAGCAGCCAAAGCCTTATTGCCCCAGTTAAATTTTCTCATCATTACCTTGGGCACCGCCATTGTCTACCGCCACAAAAAAACACAACAAATTGTCGCAAATTGCCACAAAATACCTGCTAGAGAATTTGATCGCTATTTTTTAAATTTAGACGAAAGCATTGCCTATTTACAAAAAAGCATTGAGGCAGTAAAGCACTACAATCCACAATTAAAAGTTATTTTGACTGTC
>JAHDIA010000600.1 GCA_020631035.1 Chitinophagales bacterium
TCTTCTACCTTTTCTCTGAGGTCGGGTTTTACCTCATCATAAATCTCCATCATTCCTGCATTGACGATACCCATATCCATTCCTGCCTCAATGGCATGGTAGAGAAATACAGCATGCATGGCTTCA
The DNA here is from genome assembly GCA_020631035.1 of Chitinophagales bacterium. Taxonomy (GTDB): domain Bacteria; phylum Bacteroidota; class Bacteroidia; order Chitinophagales; family UBA2359; genus JAHDGP01. Next base: position 127 of record JAHDIA010000600.1, read on the forward strand.
CGAACCACATTGTTGCCTCTAAAAGAGAAGGAAACATTGCTCACCCCACCACTTACTTTGGCAAGGGGCATTTTTTCTTTGATTTTTCGGGTGGCTTCAATGAAATTGACGGCATAGGGATTGTGTTCTTCGATACCTGTGGCTACCGCAAAAATATTGGGATCAAAAATGATGTCTTGTGGTCTAAAACCAACTTCTTTGGTTAAGATGTCGTAAGAGCGTTGACATATTTCGACTTTGCGTTCCACACTGTCTGCCTGTCCTTGTTCATCAAAAGCCATTACAATAACAGCAGCTCCATAATTCTTTACTTTTTTGGCTTGGGCAATGAATTGCTCTTCACCCTCTTTCAAAGAAATAGAATTGACAATACCTTTACCTTGTAAACATTTCAAACCCGTTTCAATAACGGTCCATTTAGACGAATCGACCATAATGGGCAACTTGGCAATATCGGGTTCAGAAGCGACCAAATTGATAAAGTGTTTCATAGATTCCTCACTGTCCAACATCGCTTCATCCATATTGATGTCTATGATTTGTGCCCCTCCTTCAACTTGTTGACGAGCCACTGACAATGCTTCCTCAAATTGTCCTTCCTTAATCAATCGGGCAAATTTGCGAGAACCTGTCACATTGGTCCGTTCTCCCACATTGACAAAATTGGTGTCAGGCGTCAAAGTCAAAGGCTCAAGACCACTCAATCGGGTATAATTGGGAAGGCTAGGAATTTGTCTAGGAGGATACTGTTTGGCAACCTCAGCAAAATGACGAATGTGGTCAGGAGTTGTTCCACAACAACCACCCACAATATTGGCAAAACCACTAGAAGTAAAGTCGGCAATGTCTGAAGCCATCATTTCAGGGGTTTCATCATATCCACCAAAAGCATTGGGCAAACCTGCATTGGGGTAACAACTCACATAACATTCGGCGATACGACTCAACTCTTGAATGTAGGGGCGCATTTCCTTGGCTCCCAAAGCACAATTCAAACCAATCGAAAACAAATTGCCATGCGACAAAGAATTGTAAAATGCTTCAACGGTTTGACCAGAAAGTGTTCGACCACTGGCATCAGTAATCGTACCCGATATCATAATCGGAATTTCGTCTTGTTTGTTCTTTTTTTCTAGTACATGATTGACTGCCATCAAAGCTGCTTTGGCATTGAGGGTATCAAAAATGGTTTCAATCAAAATGATGTCTGAACCACCATCTACCAAGCCCTCGGTTTGTTGGTAGTAAGCCTCATACAATTCATCAAAGGTAATGGCACGAAAACCAGGACGGTTTACATCTGGAGACAAAGAAGCTGTTCGATTGGTTGGACCAATGGCACCTGCTACAAAACGGGGTTTATCAGGTGTTTTTGCATTGAACTTGTCTACAGAGCGTCGGGCAACCTTGGCAGCCTCCAAATTGAGTTCATACGCCAAAGATTCCATTTCATAATCAGCCTGAGAAATACTTGTACTATTAAAGGTGTTGGTTTCAATAATATCTGCACCTGCTTCTAGGTATTGGTCATGTATTTCTTCAATTATATCAGGACGGGTAATGCACAATAAATCATTGTTTCCCTTTACATCACAAGGATGATCTTTAAAACGTTTACCCCTAAAGTCTGCCTCTTGTAATTTGTAAGCTTGAATGAGCGAACCCATTGCGCCATCTAATACCAAAATTCGTTTTTGAATGGCTTCTTTTAATGTTTGCATATACTTCTATTGTTTTTATCTTAAACCAACATCTAAAAAGTGAAAATTTTGTAAGGAAAGTCGCTGTGTTATATACGTGTTTTTCGGATAAGGACCTCCGCACATCGTTGGGGCACCGCGGCACTTAAAAGCTCGGTTGCCGTTCCATCACAAGATGAATACTCTTTAGATGCTGCTGCAAAGTTAATAGCTAAGAATGTAAAAATTCAACTTCTTAACTAAATTTTATATTTTTTGAACGGAACGCTAGGGCTTCGTAGGTGGGGGAGTCCCCGCCATCAGTCATACATGGTATGTACTTCTGTCGGGCGTAGTATCGGTTCTGTTGGTCCTTCGTCGGTTCTTTCATCCATCCGCTACATCCCACACTTCAAAAAAAAAACGATAAAAATTATACAATTAATTGTTCAAGACTTACTTTTGCATCAAAATCGTTCTTTTAAGAATTAGTAATGATGTTTCATCATTACTTAAACAACTTATCAAGAAAGGTGGAGGGAATTGGCCCCATGAAACCTTAGCAACCTGTTTGAACAAGTTTTCAAACGCTGGTGCTACATCCAGCTCAATATTGAGCAAGATGAGTTACAAGAGAAAACATACCATAAAAATTAAAAATCTCTTCTAGCTTGTCTAGAAGAGATTTTTTTTTGTCAGAAATAAAGAAATAGCAAACAAATAAATGAAACATTTTAAATCAAGTCCTAAGATGAAAGTTACTGAACACATAGCCAAAGCAAAAGGAAAGACATTACTATCATTTGAGGTATTGCCCCCGCTTAAGGGAAAAAGCATTCAATCCATTTTTAAGGTATTGGACCCTTTGATGGAATTCAATCCGCCATTCATCAATGTAACCTATCACCGTTCGGAGTATATGTACAAGATGCAAAACGACAACAGCTTTAGGAAGGTAGTCGTTCGTAAACGCCCTGGAACTGTAGGCATTTGTGCAGCCATTATGAATAAATATGGTGTAGACGCAGTTCCACACATCATCTGTGGAGGCTTTAATCAAGACGATACCGAAGATGCACTCATTGACCTCAACTTTTTAGGCATCAACAATGTACTGGTCATTCGTGGCGATGCGATGAAATCAGAGTCTACTTTTGTACCTGAACCCAATGGACACGCCTATGCTTCAGAGCTAGTACAACAAATAGGTAATATGAACAAAGGAATCTATCTTGCCGAAGAACTACGCAATGCCGATCCTACCGATTTTTGTGTGGGAGTAGCAGGCTATCCCGAAAAACACTACGAAGCTCCCAATATGAAGGCAGACCTCAAATACCTTAAAAAGAAGATTGAGTTGGGGGCTGATTACATTGTTACACAAATGTTTTTTGACAATCAGAAATATTTTGATTTTGTCAAACTTTGTAGAGCCGAAGGGATTACAGTGCCCATTATTCCAGGACTCAAGCCTATCTCGACCAAACGACATCTATCACTCATCCCTAGAATTTTTAAGGTGGACTTACCCGAAGACTTGGCAGAAGCAGTAGAAGGTGCCAAAGACAAAGAAGCGGTTATTCAAATAGGGAGAGAATGGTGTTTGCAACAATCTAAAGAACTTAAAGAAGCAGGTGTACCTGTTATTCACTATTATACAATGGGACGTACATCTACCTTTATAAAGATAGCAAAAGAAGTTGTCTAGGATTGTTGAATCAAATGGCTGATGTTTTTAAAAGATAAAGAAAAATGGTTCTTTGCCAATTTTTGGAGAGTGGTTCTTAAACAAAGGGAGCCAGAGGCGGCTGGATAGCTTTTTCTGGATAACTTGTTTAAGAAATAGCTCTCTTTCTCACAGAATGAGAAAAATTATCAAATATCTGTATCTTTTTTATCTGTAGAACATTACAAGGGTAAAGCGCACAATAATCTGTAAGAAAAAAGAGCGTTTTACAGTAGAACAATACATTAAAATGATCTCTTTTTTCAAAAAATATCCACTATCAATTATCTGGGCATTGGCTATACTTATACTGTGTATGATTAAGCCTCCAACACAAATGCCGCAGATCAGTTTTAAGATGACAGATAAATTGGCACACTTTTTAGTCTATTTTATACTGTCCGCCTTGATGGTTTGGGAAATTGGCAAAAGTCAAGAGTTTAGCAAAAAACAAACCATTTGGACAGTCTTTGGACTAACTGCCATCTATGGAATCGTCATAGAAATGTTACAAGGAGCATTTTTTGTGTACCGCTATTTTGAGATAATGGATATTTTTGCTAATATTACAGGAAGTATTTGCGGTGTATTGTTAATCGCTTTAAAGAAGTAATTTATGAATGGTATATC
>JAHDIA010000601.1:0-2625 GCA_020631035.1 Chitinophagales bacterium
TCAATGAGTTCGTTTATCTATTTTGTATCAAATACCTCCTACACCTACCGACTGCGTTCCCTGAGTTTGCTGCCCTCGCTCCCTGAGCTTGTCGAAGGGGAGCTTGCCAATCTTACGCTCCCTGAGCCTGTCGAAGGGGAGTTTGTATAATACTTAATTCCGAGTAGCCGAAATAGGCAAACAAATCTGCGGAGGACACACAGTAGGGCACGTAATCCCCAAATCATATTTGTGATCCCCACAGCCCTGCTCATTGGTCACCAAACTGATAAAGGGCAAATCGTTAGGGCGACTCCCGAGGCTACCACTGGTCAAATTATTGGCATCCACATCCGAATCAATGTTGTCATTTGTACCAGTATTGTGTATGGGCGTGATGCTATGTGTTTCTCCATTGATTGTAAATTTATTTGCATTGAATTGCCCATCTCCAAATACAATAAAATATGGAGTGCTAGGATTCAATCCTGTCCAGTCAGTACTCGGACTTCCATCGGTATTTATACCATTGGTGTCCACATTGTTTTGATTGAAATAATACTGTCCATTATTGGCGGTGGTCGTTTGTCCAATCAGTAAGCCATTGTCATCGTACAATTGAACAGTCATTCCATCAATGCCCCTTTCACAAGCATCTTGTAGACCATTTTCGAGGCTATCGCACCAAACATAATTGCCAATTTCAAGCGGAGCCAATTCTGTACAAACAATTTCTATATCGCCAATACCATGTCCTTTAGAAAAGGTTCCATCATTGCCCGAAGTAGTATACAAAGTATAAGCATTGGTTGTTTCACCTGTTTCATTGCTCAACCATTTCAAGCCACCAGAATCAAAACCTTCAGGATCGTAAACGGAGACGACCACCTCATTGGTTCCAGGCAAAACTGCCAATCCTCCCAGCGATGTTTCTTCGTGTTGCCCAAAGCCTTCGCCGAGGTAAAATTCTCCACCATCGGGACCTTGGCCATTGTTGGCACCATTGCTTAAATCACAACCCGCTTGTGCATTTATTTCCAAGACACCTGTACATTCATCCAGCATATCTACCCTAAGCACGTCGCCACCGACCATTGTACCAAATCCACCAAAATCTTGTCCATTGAACATTTCGCCATTGGTATTCATATTGAGGTTCCCTACTTGCAAACCTGTACGATCCAAGAAGCCCAAAATCATATCACCATCCTCATCAAATTCAATATCTGACAATATGGGTTGGGGATGAATGCGAAGGGCAGCACGTACAGTTCCATCTCCATCAAGAGGAATGTTCAATTCATCCCAGTCAGTCACCCAAGGATACCACTGATTGCTATTGGGAGCATAGCCACTAGCCGCTGCTCCCTTGACATAATCCAATGGAAAAGAAATGACCTCAACCGAAGAACAATCGTCAGGATCAATCTTGTAGACACTCGCTGACAAGTCCGCTTGGTTTTGACTATTGATGGCATTGCAAACCATCCCCACATACAAATAACATTCGTGAAAGGTGATGCCCCAAGGGAGGGCATCACCTGTAGCATTGCATGGAGAGGGGAGGGGACAGGGGGCGACATCCGCAGCCGTAGGGGTTCCACTGCCAACGTCTATTTTGTAAATAAGTCCATCGTGAAGGTTACTCAACCAAAGGGTTTGACCATCGTCTGAAAAGTCAATGTCTCCAATGCCCATATAGCCCGCCAAATGAAATGCCAGAGAATCTTGACTGGGTTCATTGCTCTCGGCTGGAAGTGAATTGGCAGGGTCTGAGCCATTTCTTGGATCATTTCCTACATCAATGCCAATGGTCTCTACATCAACAAATAATGTTGTTGTATTATTGGTCAAGTCGGTTACGTAAATTGCCCCTGCGCCATCGGGACCAAATCCAACGTGCCGTTTAAGGAGGGCACTGGAATAAATTTTATTGTCATTTCCCGCTTGTGCCATTCCCCAAACAGCTCCTACTTCATCGGTGGTGGCTACTACGGTTTTGTTTGTTCCTAAATAATCTATGGCAACCAATGCATCTCTATCTGAAGCACTGCCACCTAAGAGTGGGTCGCCTGATACATAGCAGGGGGCAACTATGGTCGGATTGGATTCACAGTAATCGTAGGGATTGGACAAAGCAAAATTGGCACAATTTCCAGGGGAGACAAATTGTACCGAGGTATTGTTATCGGTTCCGTGAGCAGAAGGGGATGCCCACTTCGCCAAGCTATCGGGTAAAATAAATTCTAAACGATATTGTTCATTTGCTGCCAATCCGTTAAATAGATAAGTGCCTGCGGAATCAGTACTGGCAGTTTGAATCAAATTGTTGCTACAATCATATAAATTGACAAGCACATCTCTTACACCAACAGTATCTGCTTGGTTCATTGTACCATCGCAATTCCAATCTTCAAAGGCAATACCAGCAATGGCATCGGATGCGAGATTGCTACAGACATCGTAGCCTTCCAGGCAGTCCATCGGCATCATTAGCGGGGGGGCTTGGGTATGACTTGTTGAGTTATTTGCTATGTTATTCTCATCATTCATATGATGTACATTTGAATGTAAATGCAGTTGTATGCTTAGTAAGCAAATGGTGAAAAAAAATGGTGATACAGACTTGAGCATTGCAATAATTTT
>JAHDIA010000601.1:2635-4159 GCA_020631035.1 Chitinophagales bacterium
AAATCTATTTATTGCTAAATTTGGTCTGTTCAAGAATGCACTATTTGTAAAAAGTGTAGTAAGTAAAGACAGGTAAGAGATGGGAAGTTAGGTATTAGTTAGTTGTATCCAATCGCTTTAGTTGTTTAGTTACCCACACTTGTTTTTAAAAGAATAAAGTTGGTGTTTAAATTTAATTTTATATTTACTATTTATTTAACTGGTTATGTTTAGCATCAAAACCAACTTTGTATAAATCTGTTTACGGGCTTGCTTTGTGATTTGTTACAACAAAAAATGACTCCTTAGAAATGTTTTAAATTGAGGTTTTTATATGGTTTTTTATAGCAATATACTTGTACTTATATAACATTAAGTTAGTGGGTTATGTGATGTTTTTTTAATTTAAAAATAATTTTTATTTGGAGTCCCGATTGTATCGGGATGCTTCGTCGCTGCTTGTTTACTCGCTATCCGCTTTTAGTCCCGTAGGTTTGGAGCCCCTAATAGGTCTCTAAGACCTGTTAGGGCTTACCAAACCTACGGGAGCTAACCGCTACTATTGAGGTGGTCCGACATTTCGGCTAGCTTAGGAGGTTCAGTCGCATTCGCAGATAGTTTTTTTGAAATATCACAAAAATTAAACAGATTCTTAATCAACATTTGTTTTTTTTCGCCAAGGCACAAAAGCACTCGTTGTTTCTTGGTATCTAGCATATTCAGGATTTTTAGCAAGTTTGCGTTCAAGCATAACAACGCCCGAAACCTTGAGCAACAAAAAGGTGATGAGTATAGGAGAGCCAATTGCCCACCAGCCTATTTGAGCAGGCAAACACGCCAGAAAAATACCCCACCAAACCAATGTTTCTCCAAAGTAGTTGGGATGGCGAGTATAGTACCACAGACCTTTATTGAGTACCTTTCCTTTGTTTTGGGGATTGGCTTTAAACTTGGACAATTGGTAATCGGCAATGCTTTCAAAGGCAAGACCGACACAATAAATAAAGATACCAATGAGGGAAAGTGTTTCAAGACCTGGAGTATAAGTGGGTGATGTATCAAAGTGATTTACTCCTAAGGTGTAAATGATAGGTGAGGCAATGAGGAATAGAATGCTGCCTTGTAGGAGAAATACCTGTAAGTAAGATCGCCAAACAATGGTCTTGCCCCAATCCCTACGCCATTTGGCATACCGCCAATCTTCTGGTTTTCCCCAATTGCGTCGGAATAAGTAAATACTCAAACGCAACCCCCACAAAACGACCATAGTCAAGACAGTCCATTGAAAGTCGTATAGCATTGGATAAGTAAATGCCAAAGTCACAGCAATGCCCACAAAACCCAATCCCCAAGCAATGTCCACAATCCCATTGTTTTTGAGAACAAGAGCCATCACAAACCAAATATTGACATACACAAAAATAAAAAGCGCAGCAAGAAGAAAAGGAGACATAGTATTGAATTTAAGGAATCAACATTGAAGTAGCAAAATTGTTTGAAGCAATCTTTTTGAATTTTGTTTATATTTGTATTATGACCGCAAAA
>JAHDIA010000602.1 GCA_020631035.1 Chitinophagales bacterium
CGGTTGCCTCCTATACGAAAACGTTCATTGTCAAATATCACTGATTGATTTTTGGGGTTTTCTGGATTGTTCTCTGTCTCTCCAAAACTGCGTATAACGCCTCCACGAACAGCGGTTCGGATGGTGCTTTGCTTGAATAGTTTCCAAAATTTTTCTACTTGGTAAGTGCTTCGGTATTGGGTCGTTTTTTCAGGCACATCATTGTACAAACTGGCAAAGTCAAAACTAGGGTCGTTTGGGTCATTCAATTCAAGTATGGCGGTATTTCGAGGTATTTTTTTGTTGCCCAAAGCAAGACTAACATTCGTTTTCCAGCCTTTGCGAGGATTGAAACGGTAATCCAATCGCTCATAATTGACTTCCAAACCATAGTAAGTATTTTGTACATCCAAATCGGTGGGCAATTGCTTACTCTGTATGATTTGCGCCTCATTAACTGCTGTCAATGCCGTTTGCTGACTGTTGATAAACACTTGTACAAAATTGGCTCCACCCAAATTATAAATCAATCCCAAATAAGCATTGATGTTTCGGTACAAACTATCTCTAAAATACAAATCAAAACGCCCATCTACCCCAATTGGTATCACTGGTAAATAGGGATAAATGACTTGGGTTTTGAGTTCAGTTGCTTTTTGTGGATATGCTTTGTAATGCACAAAAAATTCTTCCCCTGCTCCCAAGGTATTGACTAAATCGACTTGCCCCTCTCCACTCAATGAATAGCCATTTTCGGCTTGACTATTGGGCAATACGCCTAACAAAAAATCAAACTTACTTGCTTTGACATTTTTTAAAAACAAATCGACATAGGCTTTGTCTCCTACGAAAGTGACATTGGGTGGGCGAATTTCTTGGACAAAGGGCAGCTCCTTGCTTCTGATTTTGACATTGCGCAACAATTGTTCATTGTAGGGATCGCCTTTATCAAATCCCAAATAATTGTGCAAATAGCGGCGGCTTATTTGGGCATCGCCTTGTACTTCAATGCTATCAATGGTAATGAACTGTTTTTTGTCAATATCCAAATTGGCACTGACTTGGCCACTGCTCAAATCTATATCACTCAATCCCACTTGAGCAAAGGGATAACCATTGTTTTCGTGATGCTCTAGCAGTTTCTCCTGCAACTTTCGCAATTGCATAAAATTAAAGGCTTTTCCCGCATATATTTTTTCCCGAAACCCAATTTGTGACAAGGTTTTTTCTTCCACATTTCCCTTGCCCAATTGTACCCATTCATACTGTGGACCAATGTGCAAATATATCCTCCACAATGAATCCATTTGTATCATCGAGTCTATGGCACTTTCAATATAACCTGTACTTTGCATTTGTTGAACCAATTCCTTTACCTTATTTTTCATCACCCCTACCCCATTGTATATTTCTGGCATTTCTTCTGGAAATTCTTTTGCTGCCAAAATACTATCGGCTTTGCTCAATTTCCAATCTACTTTTGCATCTTGGGCTTGGATACTCATACACATTCCCAATAAAATTTTAATACATCCCAGCAGTACAGACAAGGCATGCCTTGTCTCTACGGAACACTGGGGAATTACGGAACACTGGGGAATTATACAACACTGGGGAATTACGGAACGCTGGGAAAAATAATTTTGAATGTTCAATTTTAAATCTTCAATTAAATATTTTAATCCTTCAATCAAATTAGAACGGAACGCCAATCTTTCAAACGATGGCGTCTCCCCGCTATCCGCTGCTAGTCCCCTTCGCTTGGTAAATTTACCAAGCGAAGGGGAGCTATCCGCTACTATCGGGCGTAGAATTGCAAGGCTAGGTACTTCGTCGTAGGTTGAGTACATCCCCATCCCTCCAAGAACTTGCTCCGAAATAGAATTATTCCCAATGCTTTGTGGAGCCACAAAATCTTGCGGTTTTGGATACCTTGTGGTTTGTGCAGACGCAAAATCTTCTGTATCTACAATGTATTCGTGTATATAATTTTGATTTTTAATCCTAATTTTGACTTTTTAATCCAGAATTTTCAATTTTCTAAATGGCTGGCATCTACTTACACATACCTTTCTGCAAACAAGCCTGTTGCTATTGCAACTTCCACTTTTCAACGTCTTTAAAATTAAAAAATGATTTCCTAAATGCCCTCAAACAGGAAATTGTCTTACAAAAAGATTATCTGAAAGGCGAAACCATCGAAACCATTTATTTTGGAGGTGGCACTCCTTCCCTCTTAGAAAGCCACGAAATTCAAGACATCATTGAGCAACTCAAGCAACATCACCCCATCATTGCCCATCCCGAAATTACACTCGAAGCCAATCCTGACGACTTGATCCAAACCAAACTAAAAGAACTTAGACAAAGCCCTATCAACCGTTTTAGCATTGGCATACAATCATTTTCGGAAGCCGACTTACAATATATGAATCGGGCTCACAATGTCGAACAAGCTTACAACAGTATTCGATGGAGTCAAGAAATGGGCTTCGACAACATAAGCATTGACTTAATTTATGGCACCCCCACACTTAGTAATGAACAGTGGCTCAAAAATATGGAAATCAGTTTCAACTTTGACATCCCACACATTTCTGCCTATGGTTTGACAGTAGAACCCCAGACGGCACTGGACCACTTTATCAAAACAGGCAAACGCACACCCGTTGATGATGAAAAATCTCGCCAACAGATGCTGTTATTGATGGAAGCAAGCCAAAAAGCAAGATATGAACACTACGAAGTCTCCAACTTTGCCCAAAAAGGCAAACGCTCCCAACACAACAGCAGCTACTGGTTGGGCAAAAAATACCTAGGCTTGGGACCTTCCGCTCATTCTTTCAATGGTACAAGCAGGCAATGGAACATTGCCAACAATGCCTTGTACATCAAAGCTTTAAAAAAGCAACAAATAAATTTTGAACTGGAAGAACTCAGTATCCAAGATCAATACAACGAATACATTATGGTATCTCTACGAACTTCTTGGGGAGTCAACCTATCAAAGGTACAAAATGAGTTTGGTCCATCTTACCTACAACACATTCTATCTACAGTTCCAAAGTACGAAACAGCTCAGAAATTAACCATCGCCCACAACACCCTAAAATTAACCTCTTTGGGTATATTGGAGGCCGATAGAATCAGTTCAGATTTTTTTGTATAGATGCTTGTTTTTTTGTACCTTTGCGGACTTAAATTCCAATGGTTATACCATAATGTCTACAAAAGTAAAAATATTTACTGGTACAGCATCTCAATATTTGGCAAAACAAATAGCTGAGGAATATGGCTCTCCATTGGGAAAAATGGTCTTTGAAAAGTTTAGTGATGGGGAATTTCAGCCCAATATATTAGAATCTGTAAGAGGATGTGCTGTTTTTTTCATTCAATCTACCTTTGCTCCAGTGGACAATCTAATGGAGTTAATGATGATGATTGATGCAGCCAAAAGAGCCTCTGCTAGTTATGTAGCTGCTGTCATTCCTTATTTTGGATTTGCCCGTCAAGATCGCAAGGACAAACCTCGTGTACCTATTGGAGCAAAATTGGTGGCCAATTTGTTGGTTGCTTCTGGTGCAGATCGCATTATGACAATGGATTTACATGCTCCGCAGATTCAAGGTTTTTTCGACATACCTGTAGATCATTTGGATAGTTCGGCCGTTTTTGTGCCAGCCATTCAAAAATTGGATATAGACATCAATGATGTTGTCTTTGCTTCTCCTGATGTGGGTAGTTCCAAAAGAGTTCGTCAGTTTGCTGCTCATTTTGGTGCCGAAATGGTTATTTGTGACAAATACCGAAAAAGAGCAAATGAAGTAGCAGGAATGCAAGTTATTGGAGAGGTCAAAAACAAACATGTCATTATGATTGATGATATTGTAGACACAGCCAATACTTTGTGCAATGCAGCATCTATTTTGATGGACAAAGGTGCCTTGAGTGTTAGAGCTTATTGTACCCATCCTGTTTTGTCTGGCAATGCTTATCAAAACATCAATAATAGTGCTTTGGAAAAAATAATTGTTTGTGATACCATTCCACTCAAACAAGACTCTGACAAAATTGAGGTTTTGTCTGTTGCAAACTTTTTTGCAACAGCCTTTAAATACATCACTGAATATAAGTCCATTAGTTCACTATTTGTAGATAAAAATCAAACAAAAT
>JAHDIA010000603.1 GCA_020631035.1 Chitinophagales bacterium
TGTCTAATTTTCTTTTTTTAAGGGCATTCAATAACAAAAAGTTTTTTTCAATGGTCCTTTCTTTGAGTTCTTCCTGAATAAAAAAATCTTCTAGTAGTACATTCATTTTGTACATCAAATTCAGAATCTTTTTGCCATTGTTGGGATCTTGAGGAAAGACCTTTTGGGCAACAGTCGCTTTGTCTATTTTTTTTTCTGGGAAATGGGGATGGTATTTCTTTAAATAATTGTAAAAAATCGTCAAATTTTTTGCCTCCCGTCTAGAACCACTATTCAAAAAACGACCAAATTCGCTCATCTCATTGGCAGATAAGGTCTTTAAAAACTCTATAAGTTTGCTGTTTTTCATCTTTTAGTTTTTGACTCATTTGTATCACATAAGTGTGATTTTATGGGCTCTTACAAGAATCCAATAACTGAAGATGAATAATAATACAATTTTTTTTGGACTTTTTCAATAGTTGATGACTGTTTTTTGTGCTGGGTTTAATTGGTTGTAAGTCAGTTGCTTATGGGGTCTTATGCTTGCTTCCTCCCCAGTTTCTTGCATTTTATTCAGTAGTTTTTAGCTAGTAAATAGGTTTGCCTTAGCTAGAATTTTAAAGGAATATTGTATTGTGATTTTGATATTGGACTAAGACCAGTCAAAACAAATTATTCTCTTGTTTAGAAGGTGCATCTTATTTTAAGATGTTCCTTCTATTTCCAACAAATCAATGCCACAATGCATAAACAATAAAAGCATATAGGTGGAAATTGAATTGAATTTGCCAAATAGTTTTTCTATCGGATGATAATAGAGAGTGGGATGATTTCTCTAATTAATTCCCATCTTCATAAGGCTATCTCAACACTTTTTGTGATGAGATAGCCTTCTTTGTTTTCTAAAAGAACCCAATATTTAAGGTCTTGCTCCTTTGTTTAAATTTAAAAAATAATATTTGTTGTATTTGTATCAGATAAGTGTTGTTTCTTTGGAGAGTGATAGAAAGTTGTAGAATAGTTTTTTGTGAAATTTTCAATAGTTAATGATTGTTTTTTGTGATTTGTTTAATTTGTTGTTATTCAGCTTTTTATAACTGTATTTGCTTGCTCTGCTCAAAGTCGTAGTTGTGTTGTTTAGTAGTTTTTGTAGATTAAATAGGTTTGCAGTGTTCAATGTTTTGAAGGATTATTGTAGTATGATTGTGATGTTCAAATAAAAGCTACTCAAAACAAATTATTCTTTTCTTTAGAAGGTGTATTTTACTATAAGGTCTGCCTTCTATTTTTCAGATATTTTAATAAATAAAAAAAGTAATTATGAAAAATGGACTACTAAGCTTATGTTTTCTTGCTCTTTTATGTTTGCCACAATGGCTTTCAGCACAAGAAGGTGATTGTGAAGATTGCAATGTTTTTTTATTTGGATTTACAGAAGTAATAGACGGTTGCTCTGCACTTTTTTGTGCCCATTTTAAAAGCGATAAGTCTTGTGGAGAAGCCACTTATGAATGGGATTTTGGAGATGGTATTCCCGTCAATCCTGATGACATAAATGGAGATTTGGCGAGTCATCATTTTAATGGAAATGGTACTTATAATGTTTGTGTAACCTATACGGTTACCAGCCCATTAGGAGAAGAGTGTTCTCTAGAACATTGCGAAGAAATTGAAATAACAGATTGCAATGATTGTTGTGGTTTACAGATAGATAATATTGTAATTACTCAAAATCCTTCAGATTCTTGCACTGTTTCTATAGGCGTTTCAGGAGGAGCCAGTAATTTGTGTAGTGATTATGAAACATTGTATGATTATGATGGAGATGGAACCATAGATGGTATTGGTTCAGTACATACTTATAATACCCCTGGTCCACATACAGCTTGTGTCACCCTTCAAAAAGATAGTTGTGAAGTGACAGAGTGTACCACATTTGAATTGGAAGGTTGTGAGGGAACATGCGCCGAATGCAATCTCCAAGCCCCCAATCTTACCGCTACGATAGAAGGATGTAAAGTTTACTTATCCACTTGGGGCGAAGGAGCTAGTGACCCCTGCCATTCACCTAGCTATAACTGGAACACTGGCGACCCCAATTCACCTGACCCCGATGACGTACCCATTCCAGATATAGCAATACACAACTATAGCGAAAACGGTACTTATACAGCCTGCCTCACTTATACTGTCATCAATTCTCTAGGCGAAGAATGTTCCATTACTTCTTGTATAGATGTAGAAATAACCGACTGTGATGGTTGTTGTGACATTCCTTTGGAAATACTAGATGTTTGGCAGTGGTCATCCAATCCTTGTTATGGATATATAAAAGTAAGTTCTAGTGATGGATGTCTAGATTATGAAATCTTGTATGATTATGACGGAGATGGTACCAATGATGGAACGAATCCTATTCACGTCTTTGATGGTCCAGGTCCACACACAGTTTGTGTAACCAGAGTAGAACCCAATTGTGAGACAAGTGCTTGTTTTGGTCCGTTTGATATGCCTGGTTGTGGCGAAGGACCCAAACCCAAAGAAGAGATAAGACCATCGGCACGTCTTTCGACTACCAATAGTCCATTGAATGTATTCCCCAATCCTGCCAAAGACATCATCAATATAAGTATTGGGGAAAGCGAAAGGACAATCAATATCGTAGATGTATCAGGACAAATAGTATTGAAACAAGAAGCGGCAAGCAATAGCATCAATTCTATAGATATAGCTAATTTGCCATTGGGGATTTATTTTATACAAACCATTGATCCCATCGGTAGAACCACATTGGAACGTTTCGTTAAAATCCAATAACACCCGTAGAGACACAAGATTTTGTGTCCAAATGAACCACAGAAGTATACAGTAGGTGGAAAATTAAACGAACCAAATAGTTTTCTTATCGGATGATAATAGAGAGAGGGAAATTGCCCTAAACACTTCCCATCCTTGACAAGGCTATCTCAACACAGAAGGTGGAGAGATGGCCTTGTTTATTTTTAGAACAGATGTTTGAATCGAAAACGGGAAGCAAGGCGTGAAGCGGATGGATGAAAGAAACGACAGAGGGCAAAGAGGTGCGAAAATACACCTGATTGCAATGAAAAGCCCACAGCGGGACTTCGGCAAGCTCGACCTCCTTGTATGTATACTTTTTATTTGGGAACCAATCGCTGCTTGGTGAGCCTGTCAAACCCAAGCGAGGACTTGCAATGGAAAGCAGGGACACGCCATGCAAACGCAAGCCCTCAACCTTCTGTCCCCTTCATTCATATTAAATAAATTAACGTCTAAATGAACCAAAAAAATTAAAAATGAATTGTACTAAAAAGTCTATAAAGTTAAAAATGGCTCATTATGAAAATAGGACAACGCTTTAATAAGTTGACAAAAAAGGAATATTTCCACTACATCGACAATTATAAAAAGTATACCGACTTTAACAGGCTAGGTATGTACCGTTCAATTTTGGAAAATGAAAAACTAAACTTGGACGATCAAAAAGAAGTCTTAGCGTATTTGAATCAACTTTTTGCCAAAAGTTTTGAGTTTCTACAAGTCAAGGACCCTTGGACATATCTTAAATTGCAAACATTGGGTGAAAAGTTGGACAGGAATGAAGAATGGAATTGGTGGAAACGCATTCGTCTCAACCAAGAAAAGATTCTAAAAGAAAAACGCATCAAACACCGCAACTTTGGCGAGTATTCCAAGCACAATTGTGGTTTCGATACTTGTCCTTTAAATGGCATAATGGTACGACAAGGAACACGACTAGCAGAATGCCATATGTGGTTTGAAACAGATAAGCGAGAGCCCAACAGAGTCAAAATTGACCAGCAAAAAAAGAACCGAAAAAACAAACAAAACATAATTAAAAAACAAATGGATTTAGAAATGTAAGAGTCTGTTTGAATTTTGTTCTTTAAAATGAAAATAGTGAATTTTTAGTGAAGTATAATCGGACCGCCGAAGCGGGCACAAAAAATGGACTGGGCTGGCACACCAGCTTAGCCATAGCTAAGTGAGTATTTTTGTAACGCCATAACTCGCAAAAAGGCACATTTTCAATTAAACGGTTCAGAATTTTAAACAGACTCTAAAACATTCCGTAATTTTGCGGCTTAAAATCAATTAACAAAACTATGTCATTAAG
>JAHDIA010000604.1 GCA_020631035.1 Chitinophagales bacterium
CATTCGATGCAGAAGTCCTAGCAAGTGGTGACTATGTGAACTTAGCCGAAGTAACGGGTGCCGATCAACCAGATACAGATTCAACCCCAGACAACGGACCAGATACCGACGGTGATGGGGATGTGGGAAGCGAAGACCCAGACGACACTCAAGACCCCGATGACGAAGACGATGGTGATGACGCCAGCGTTGACCCAATGGACCCAATTGCTGAAATGGCAGATTTATCACTCGAAAAATCAGTGAGTGATGCAATGCCAATGATAGGAGATGTAGTGACCTTTACCATCACAGTCAGCAACGCAGGGCCAGATGATGCAACAGGTGTTTCAGTAAGCGATTACCTTCCAAGCGGATACGCCAATATTGCCAATATCAGCGATGGTGGAGTACTCAATGGAAGCGAATTGTCTTGGAGTGGCTTAAATGTTGCCGCAGGTGCTTCAATCGACTTGACCTTTAATGCAGAAGTATTAGGAACGGGTGACTACAATAATGTGGCAGAAATCACTGGCTCCGATCAAGAAGATCCAGACTCTACACCAGACAACGGCCCAGACAGCAATGAGGATGACGATGACGAAGCAACAGTTGATCCAATGGACCCACCAGTTGAAATGGCAGACTTGTCCTTGATGAAAGTGGTCAATGACGAAACGCCAATGATAGGCGATGTAGTGACCTTTACCCTCATTGTTAGCAATGCAGGTCCAGACAATGCGACAGGCGTTTCAGTAAGCGATTACATTCCAAGTGGTTATGGCAATATTGCCAACATCAGCAATGGCGGTTTACTCAACGGAAGTGAATTGACTTGGACAGGACTCAATATCAGTGTAGGTAGTTCAATGACCTTGACTTTCGATGCGGAAGTATTGGAAAGTGGAGAGTATACCAATGTAGCTGAAATTACAAGTTCAGACCAAGAGGACCCAGATTCTACACCAGACAACGGTCCAGATAGCAACGAAGATGATGACGATGATGCAACGGTGACGCCAGATATGCCGACACCAGTAGCAGACTTGTCACTCGAAAAATCAGTGAGCGATGCAACGCCAACAATTGGCGATATAGTAAGCTTTACGATTACAGTCAGCAATGCAGGGCCAGATGATGCGACAGGCGTTTCAGTAAGCGATTACCTCCCAAGTGGCTACGACAATATTGCCAACATCAGCGATGGTGGTAGCCTCAATGGAAGCGAATTGTCTTGGAGTGACTTAGACATTGCCGCAGGTAGTTCAATTGATTTGACCTTCGATGCTGAAGTATTAGGAGCGGGCGACTACAACAATGTAGCCGAAGTTACTGGCTCAGACCAAGAGGATCCAGATTCTACACCAGACAATGGTCCAGATAGCAACGAAGACGATGACGATGATGCAACAGTTGACCCACAAGATCCAGTAGAGCAAATCGACTTGTCACTCGAAAAAGTAGTAGACAATCCAACTGCCAACTTTGGTGAGCAAGTAATCTTTACCATCACAGTGAGCAATGCAGGACCAGATACTGCTACAGGAGTAGAAGTGACAGATCAATTGCCAAGTGGTTTCTTGTACATTGGTGACAATACTGCTGGCGACTATGAACCTACAACAGGGTTGTGGACAATAGGTACCATCGAAGCAGGTGCATCTGCAAGTATCAGTATCATTGTTTTGGTTGAAACCGAAGGCGATTATGTCAACCAAGCAGAGGTGACAGCAGCAGATCAAGATGATGTTGATTCAACTCCAGACAACGGTCCAGACAGTGGCGAAGATGACGACGACGAAGCAGTCGTTGATCCAGGATTCTCTGAATGTGCAGATTTCGATGCAAATATTCAAGTGGTATGTGGGGACGATGGAACTTATGCATTGGTATTTGCCAGTACACTCGAAGGCTTCGATGCCGAAGGCGGATTCATCATTGTCGATAATGAAGATGGAACTTCTACAATGATTGAAAGCTTACCTTACAGCTTCGGACCATTGATGGCAGGTACAGGATACGACTTGACATTGACAGCCGTCAACAATCCAGGGTGTACAGTAGACTTTACTTCTGCGGTTGTAAGTTGCTTGTCAACAGCCATCGAATTGTTGCGTTTTGATGGAACAGCTCAATTAGATCACAACCTCATTACTTGGGAAACAGCAAGCGAAATTGAAGTAGATCAATTCATCATTCAAAAATCAGAAGATGGTACAAACTTCAAAGACGTTTATGCTACAACAGCAAGAGGCAATGCTTCTAGCTTCGAGACTTACAACTTTAAAGATTATGATGTGAAGCCAGGTGTTGCTTATTACCGCTTGGTCGAACTAAATCTTAGTGGTGAACGTACATTGGCTTCACGCGCTGTCGAAATAGTCAGAGAAACAGATCAATTGACCATTGTTCAAGTAGCTCCTAACCCAACGGTAGGCAATGTCAATCTTGACTTATTTGTTCCAGAGACAGGCGAAGTTGAGTTAGCCATTTACGACATTCAAGGAAAATTGATGATGACACGCTTCGAGGCAGTCAGCAAAGGGTCAAACAATATCCCACTCGATATGACCCCATTTGCAACGGGAGCTTACTTGCTCAAAGTTGGCAACCAAGACACATTCGAGGCGATACAAATCATCAAGAATTGATAGACCATAATTAGCTTTTTTCTATTTCTATAACATCACTACTACGACAAAGGCAGCTCGAAGGAGCTGTCTTTGTTACTTTACTAAGTAAAGTGGAAAAAATAAGGTGAAGCGTAGGATGAGCGGATGGAAGCTCCCTTGTACAAAGCCTAAAACACGCGTTGGCTAACCAGACCAAGACGCAGCCATGAAAGACGCACGCTGCACAATAAATAAATAATTCAAGATTGAAAATTCAAAATTAATTTTCATTTTTAAATTCAATACTCATTCAAGTCAAAGAAAAACTGCGTAGGCGACATAGACTCCAAATACATCCGATACGTTTTGCCATTTTGTGTATACGACTCCGCCAATACCCAATAATTTTCAGGCAAACTATTGGCATAATTAAAGTTGATGGGCAAATTCCCCTCCGAACTACCACGCTCATTAAAAAGATACAGCGGTAAGGCACTAATGGGCAAACGAGCCAAATACACTTTTGACTCATCATTACTTTTGGCAAATCTCATCGAATAAGGCGTACCAACTAGAGTAGGATTATTATACTTATTCGCTCCGAAAAAATTTTCTTTTTCCCGCAAAGGTCTAAAATAATTATTAAAATTATCTACAACAAATTCCGAATCCTTCTGCAATTCCTGAAACTTATTTGGTTTTTTTATCAATTTACCCTTCTCACCATGCGGTCCTTTATAACAGCTGATGTACGTCCCATCAGGCAGAGCCAATACATAATCTATTTGCTCCGAATCGAGCATCGTTCCCTTATTTTCGGTATTGGCCACCAAGATGGTTCCCGTAGGCGTATCCACATAAACATCCAACTGTCCCTTATGTCCAAACTCGCCCGCTTCCACCAAATCATTCTGATACGACCAAGACCACACCTCCGAAAAATAGTATTTCCCCTTTTCAGGCATCCAATTCTTTTTGCGATATTCGTCCTCATCCGCATCCCATCTCCAAGCAAACTCACTGGGCTGTTCGGCGAGGCGAGGCGTCGGCTTTGCAGGCATACTACTAGGACTAGTCGAAGCAGTTGAGCCATCTTTTTCCATACTTGTCTGTTCCGTTTTTGTAACAATTGTATTTTTCGCATTCTGGCAAGCCGTTAGTCCAACTAAGAGCGTAGCCAATAACAAGATATAATGGTAAGTAGACATTCGCATTGTTTTAGTGTGTAAATATTTTGTCTGTAAATATATTGGAAATTATTAGATTTATAATACAAGAGAGCGTTTAACCTAGCTTGCGATTTTATATTTACAATCTATTTTTATTTTACTAGGGTGTGCCCCTTTGCGCTACAAATGCCTAATCAAAAAAACAAAATCCAATACAGCGCAAAGGGTCGGGCTATCCACTTTTACTCCTCGCTTGACTTCGACAGGCTCACCAAGAGATTAAACCGAAAAGAAAAGCTTTGCCCAAAAAGAGACTGAACCTGCCGAATCAATTTCGTGGGGGCTGAGCCTGTCGAAGCCCACTGTGGGGTAA
>JAHDIA010000605.1 GCA_020631035.1 Chitinophagales bacterium
ATAATACAAGGTAAAATTATGATAATTAAGATTATGCTTAATGGAGATATGGTCTTCATGATTCATTCCTCCATCACCATAATCTGTATAACCATATACAAAAGAAATTCGATATACACTAGATTCTAAATTTCTAAATGTTATATATTCATTACTCAACTCAAAAGTATTCAAATTATCTCGCTTTATCTCAATATAATCCTCACTATCATTGTCCTCTAAATTTCTTATCTGTATTTCAAAATCAAAATTAACATCATCAATATTGGGAATGTACATTTTAAATGTACCAATACCTGGAGGTAAATGAATGTCCTGATAAGTACCATTGTACACCTTTGTTGCCACCTCTTGAATATGCACATTATCAGGAGCTCCATCTCCGTTGCCATCATCACCCACTCCGTTGCCGTCCTCATCTATTGGACCACAAAGAGCAGTTGCCAATGTATTCCCATCTATATCTGTAAAGACAACCCCCTGTTTACCATCAGCATCTATGGATACTGTTTTAAGTATTTTATAATCTTCTGCATAGTATTTTGCTCTTGGGGCAGCAGGCTTATTCCCTAAAGGCGAAACCTTACCCTGTTCCTCTCCAACCAAATACTTAAAATCCCAAATTGTCCCAAAAACATAAAACAATTCTTCTTTGGCTCGCATAGTATAAGTTCTAGTTCTATTTGACTCATCATGCCCTTCCTCACCTGGACCAGCAGATTCATAGGCATTTCCAATTGGGTCATCCATATATTGGGTACTGGCATAAGGTCGTTGGGTTTCATCTATCCTTACTTCTTCACTATTAATACTATTACCATAATACCGCCCTAATATGCTTTGACTATGTACCAAACTTGGACCATCTACTAAATCATTGTAATCATAAGTTCCATTACTTGCATCCCTAATAAAATTGTTTTGAAAATAAAAATTACCATCAGTGCCAAAATTTTCACAATCTATCGGAGCGGGTAAAGTACTCAACTGAGGTCTATCAAAGGCATCATAAATATTTTGACTAACCAAAGTACGCCATTCTTCAGTTAGATCGTTTGGTGTCCAATAAGAGGTCACACTTTGCGACTGAACAGCTTTACCAAATTCATCAAAATAGGTTTGACTGGCTCCTATTATCTGAGAACTCTCTCTATCTGCTGCATTCATTCCATAAACAATATTTTTTGTATAATTCCACTCGGATGATTCATCCCCGCCTGTACAATTGTCTTCATAATCATCTTCTTCTGTATTCCCACTGCCTCCTGGAGTTACACAAGTAGAGGTAGATTCAGAAAAAAAAGATACAGCTGGACAATCACCCGAAGTCTCTGTGTCACACATTTTCAATTTATTAGAAGACAACTCTCCTACAAACAACTCTGTTTCTTTCTTATCAGATTCTTTGATGATTTTAAAATTACTCCCCTCTTTCAATATTTTAAACAAATCTCCTTCTTTGTATTTCCCCAATCTTGCTACAATTTTTCCGTCTTCTACTGCCAATACATTGTCTCTATGTAAAATCACCCCATTTTCTACATCACTCGCCAATCTTTTGGTTGGATACAATGTGCCACTATTCCATTCACCCAAAAAACCACTAACCATCGTCTTAGGACCTATAACTTCTTTAATCCCTCCCCCCCCTGAAGGGATCAAACCATCATCAACTACAACATCTGTACAAGGGGATAATGTAAAAAAACCATCTCTTAAAATTACATTTTTACTAACAATTTTAGCATAGCCTTCTTCTTCAGAGGTATTCTCTATACTTCCTCCATTGACTTCCAAACTGGTATTTTCCAAATCCCATTCTATATTGTTAACAGGTAAATAAGCTCTAATGGTTTTTACTTGTTTCAATGAATCGGTAATACTAACTGTATAAATACCCGCTGCGAGATTATTGAGACTCGTTGCATTGGATTCACTTGCTTCTCTCAATTTTGAAAAGATTTTTCTTGACCCACTCCACTTTAAATCATAAGGAGGCACTCCTCCAAATATATTTAAACTTATACTACCATCAGAAGCATTTTTACTTGCAGGGCTAATTGTAAAATCTGCATTTAGTTTTCGGTCAAAGGAAGCCATAATATCACCGCCCAAGGTACCGCCTTCAAAAAACATATTGACAGCAACCATCAAATTAAATGCTGGAAAAGTAGAGACAATTACTGGCTCAAAATCATCTCTTTTATAGATGATTTTATTACCAGCCCGCTCTACCCTAAACACCGCTCCATTTTCTAATGAGCCCAAACTTTGAATAGGCGAACCATTTTGAATAATCATTACTTCCTCTGCTATCAAAAAACCATATTTTATTTCTTGCACCCCTGTTAAGCGACTAGGTATGGAAAGTCCCACCACAAAACCTGTTTTGGAAGCATCCGTCACCCTATATTCCATCCAACCATCTTGATAAGAAGGCAATACATTATCCGAAGCCGCCAAGGTATTCTGTGTAGATGAATCTAAGGTTTTAACAAGTGTTTCACCAGTCTTTTCTATTCCCTCCAAACTTTCCCACTCTACTTGTCTCTCTAATACTTGCCCCGAAAGTTGCAAGGCAAATAAAAGAAGTGATACATTGATTATTTTAAATATATAGATACGTACTTTCATTGTTTATTTTTTTCTTTTTGAACGAAGGATGGATAATCCTCTCAAAATTCATATAACTCAAAATAGCCTGAGCTTGTCGAAGGCTTAAATAGCCCCCTCTTAAAGCCATCTGCCAGAGGGGGCTTGGGAATTAAAATCACATTGGATCTTATTTATTTTAATCTATTTCACTATCGTAATAAATACGCTCAGAAGTCTCTCCATTTGCATTGGACAATTGTAGTTCGATATAAAATTGTTCCAAATCATAATAGGTTCCAATATTGAGGTATACAATCAATTCTTCTCTCTTATAAGTACTTCCATTCGGATACAACAATGGTCCATCAAATTCATAGATCTGCGTAAAAAGCTCTTCTCCTCCTTCCTCTGTCCATACATTTAATTTAATAGAATCAAGTCCTACCGTATCCAACAACTCTGTAACCACCGTAATTTCAAAATCATTTTGCTCTGCCAAAAAAGCATCCAAATCCATTAAGAAATCCATATTGGCTACTGCATTGGTATCGCTATTTTCTACAAAGGTTTTAAAAACTTCAATCTTTGCAGGTGTGGCTATTTGTGCATTGAGTTCTAATACACCAAACAAAGTCAATACGCATATGGCTATTTTTAAAATTTTCATCTTTTTTATTTTTTTTGGTTATTTAATTTTTATTTGGAAGCAAATGTTTTCTGCTTCGTCGCTACTTATTTGCCCGCTATCCGCTTTTACTCCTTTCAGGGCAAGCACAAGGCATTGCCCTTACAGGGGTAACCACTTCTATCGGGGCTAGATTAAATCGTGTACTCGCATTCGTAGAATACGTTTTCTTTAAACTTTTCAACTATAAAAGAAATATTTAAATTTCTTTAACCTCCATCGGACAACTCTAACTTGTAATTATATTCACTTTCACTTACCAATACTTCTCCATTGTCTGTTTCTTTATAAATTGCTTTGAGCTTACCCGCATCGTCATACTCATATCGTGTATAAAAATTCTCTCCATCTAAAATGTATTTGACCAAACCATCTTCTATCGTTTCATAAGGATCAGTATACACAAAAGTCGTCATTGGAGCATCCATTGGATGTAATCGAAAATCATCAAAATGATAATTACCTGAATTATTAATATTAGGATCTGAATTGGTTGCCGACCTATTCAGCTTTATTAAAATATTGGCACTAGAATTAGCAGGTATTGTAAAGTCTATTCCTACCAAATACCAAGTATTCAGGCCTCCTGTATCTGTTCCTTTACCTGTACTCAACAAATGAGAGCTTCCCAAAGAACTATTTCCTTGATAACATTTAATTCGTCCAAAAAAAAGATTTGTAGGATTGCTATCATTTATAGGCAATATATCATTAACATTATTTACAGATATACCACCGTCGTATTTTATCCACATACTCACCCTATAGGTTTTACCTGCTTGTAATCCATCATTTCCAACAGGAATATTTAAAATGGTTTTATCTCCATCATTTTTTAATGTCCCATAAT
>JAHDIA010000606.1 GCA_020631035.1 Chitinophagales bacterium
TCAATCATTGCGTAATGGTGTTTGACTTGTACCAATTCTTCGGCATTGCGGCACATATTGTCTCTAAGGTAATCGAAGCCAAACTCATTGTTGGTTCCATAAGTAATGTCTGCCAAGTAAGCATTGCGACGAGCTTCCGAATTAGAGTCGTGCTTGTCTATACAATCTACTCGTAGACCAAGGAATTCCAATAGTCCCCCCATCCATTCGGAGTCTCTTTTTGCAAGGTAGTTGTTAACGGTTACAATGTGTACGCCTTCACCAGCGAGGGCGTTGAGGTAGGCAGGAAGTGTTGCCACCAATGTTTTACCTTCCCCTGTTTGCATCTCTGCAATTTTACCTTGGTGTAATGCGACACCACCAATGATTTGCACATCGTAGTGGACCATATCCCAGGTAATCATATTGCCTGCGGCTTCCCAGGTATTTTGGTATACTGCTTGGTTGCCTTCCACAGAGATGTGTGCTCTATGTACAGACAAGTCTCTATCCAAATCGGTAGCAGTAACGGTAAGTGATGGATTGTCTTTGAATCGACGGGCTGTTTCTTTAACAACTGCAAATGCTTGAGGTAGAATGTCCATTAGGACTTTTTCTAATTCTTCGTTTCGCTTTTTGTTGAGGTTGTCGTACTCTTTGTAGTATCGATCCTTTTCGTCAGGTGATAAGTCTGGATTGTCTTCAACATATTGCTTGATCTTTGCACGTTCCTCATCAATACCTGCTAGATAATTTTGGATATGACTTTTAAAAACATTTGTTTTTCCTCTTAGTTCATCATTGCTGATGTTGCCTAATTTGTCAAACTCTCCATTGACTTGAATAACATAAGGAGAGATTGCCTTAATATCTTTTTGTTTTTTATCACCAAAAACTTTGTTGATGGCTTTATTAAGAAAATTGAACATTTATTTTTTTGTTTTAATTTTTTTTGAATAAATAACCATTCTGGGAATTTAGAGTTTAGAATTACGAGTTTAGAATAGCTTACCATTCTACATTCGTAACTCGTCATTCTACATTCGTAACTCGTCATTCTTAATGGTATATAATGGCTTTCTTTTCCCCTTGTTTCAAACAAAGAGAAAAAGATAGGGGAAGCGGGGATATGTGTTCAATTTTAGGAGTGGAATTGATTGAGTTGGGCATAGGGAGTAAGTTGATAGCGTAGGAGTTGTTTTTGATCTTCTTCAAGGCGGGACAGTTCGGTTCGAGCGGCCTTTTTGGTTAGGCTGGCTTCTCCCCAGTTTCGTCCAGCATCTATGATGAGGAAGGTATTGTGGGTGATGACTTGGAAGTATGCAAAGACCTTGGGAGTTCTTTTGTCTTCGTCTTCTTTGTCTATCGTTGTACTTTCCAACTCAACTTTGTCTTCATTGAGTCGGCACTCCTTAACAGATTCAGCAAAATTCAGGTATACCTCTACGGTTCCAGCACTCAAATGTGTGCCAGCCATTACTGCTAGTAATGCAAAGGTAAACCGAATATGTGCATGTGCTATCTTCATAAAATGTACTACAAAGGTACAACATTAATATTGAACGAGCTTTTTTTAACAAAAGTTCGTATATGATAAGAAAAGATGGATTGTTTCTTTATCTAATCTTGTTTTTAGAGTTAATAGTTGTCTGTTATTTTACAATTTTTGTGGAAGAGAGCTAAGAACCTGTCTGAAAACCCTCTTGCTGGTCTGAGACTTCGTCTTTTGCACTAGTACTGCCGATATGTCGGACCAGTTACAAAAATACTCATTATGCGCTGCATAACTGGTATGCCAGCCCAGTGGAATGCCAGCCCAGTGGTATGCCAGCGCAGTCCGTTTTTTGCGCCTTATCCTAGCACAAAATACTTCTGCCTCAAACTCAGAATAGGTTTTCAGACAGGTTCTAATTCTTAAACAAGCTATCCAGTCGCCTGTGGCTCCCTACTATTTGTTCAAGAATTACTCTCCCAAAATTGTCAAAGCACCTAATCATGATTGGATACCACATTTGATAAAAAACTTTGAGACAGGGGACAAAGAGATGCGAAACTATGCTGGATAGTAATGGAAAGCCCGCAGCGGGGCTTCGCCAGGCTCAGTCACCTTTTGAGTCTTTTGGGAAAACTTTGGTTCTTACAGCCACAAATAGCTCTTACGCTGAGCTTTATGAGCCTGGCGAAACATGCAAGGACTTGCAATGGATAGCCAGGAGTCGAGTTCGTTTGAAAAGGGAGCGTTCCATCCCAATTTTTTAATCAATTAATATTGATTTTGAGGCTTTGAGAGTAAAACATTAGTATTTGAACATCCAAAAAACACATTTTTTCTCATTCTATTTCTCTTTCTTAAAATCTATTAAATAGAAATTATTTTTAATACAAACAATTGATAATCAATACCAATCTATCAAAACACTTTTATTGTAAATTATTAAAATCTAATAATCAATCATTTACCAATATAAATTTAACACATAGGAAGTTGTGTTTATTTATTTTTTTTACATTATCTTTAGGCAGCGTATTTAATTTAGCTCCCCTAAAAATTAATTATGTAACACACTAAAACTACTAAAACATTACAGGATCATGAATAACAGCCCTCCATCCTCTAAGTGGATTAATTCCATATTGTTTCCACTGCATTCAGACCTTTTATTTTACGAATTTTTACTGTTTAGAAGGCTCAAGGCTTAGGTTACTTATCCAATATGTAATCTATAGCTTTCCCTCATATTTTTTGGCACAAGCTCCTTAACAACTTCATTAGGAGTGCTTGTGAAATGGCTGTATATACAGCTTAACAGTATACCTATACATTATATAAAACTAATTATAATTAAACATCTATCTATCGTTATGAAAAACTTTACTTCTTTATTATTCCGATGTATGTTGGGTATTTGTTTGTTCGTCACCCCCGTGCTGGTTTATGGACAGGCAGATACTCCATGCGAATGTACCAACCGTTGGGAAGGTGGCGGCACTTGGAATGCCGATGGCAGTATCAATGATGCGCCTAATGCTCCAGCCCCCAATGGTATTATTAGATGTGGGAGTTCTGCTGAGACACAATCTCAGATTGCTCCTTTTAACTCTTGTACTTACAATCCTAGTACTTTTGAAGTAGACATTTCTGGTTCGGGTTGTGTAGAACCTAGTTCTGGTGATCAAATTTTCCCTTCTAATCCAACAGCAGGCGAACCCATTATTTGGTTGAATTTTGATGTTCGTCCTTTTGCAGGGAATTTCCAAATTCAATTAAATGACAATTCAGGTGACAATATTGCTTGGGCCTTGTATTCTTCTGATGTTCATACGGCTGGCACCACATTTAATCCTACTGCTGGAGATGAATTGAGTGGTGATTGTTCTAGTTTGAATTTGGTATCCTGTGGGGTTGAGAGTGCTTCTAGTTGGAATACCATTCCTATTACTGGTGAGGATTTCATCAATCCTGCCAATTTTTACTTGGCAATTTGGGATCAAGATGCTGATGGTGATTTACAGGTGAATAACTTTAAGGCACGCTTTGGTTGTGGAGATGCTTCGGATGTGATTTTGTGTGCGCTTTTTGTAGATGAGCCTACGACCACTTGCAATGAGGATGGGACTTATAGTGTTGAGTTGGTTGTACAAGGGGTGAATGGTCAATATTCGGCATCAGATGCCAATGCTTTGTCCGTATCAGAAGATGTCTGTTTGGGCAATTTGTCTGAAGGCAATGTAATGGATACCATTGTTTTGACTTATGCAGACCAAGTGGATTATAATATTGCCATTTCGGAAATATCTCCTTCGACTTTGCCAGAGGGCTGTGCAGATCCTGCCAATACTGTAGAATGTGTAAGTAGTGTAAGTGGCAGTGCTCCGTGTTGCATTAGCAGTTGTGATGATGGTTTGTGTTATACAACAGATTCTTTGGATGTGGTGAACTGTGTTTGTGTGAATTTGGGAGATGAGCCCGATTGTGATGATGGATGTGAGAACACGGCGGATTCTTATGATCCCATTACTTGTGAATGTAAGAACATTTTGACTGTGCCCAATTGTGATGACAATTGCGAGAATACAGCGGATTCTTACAATGAGGCGACTTGTGAATGTGAGAATGTGTTGACTGTGCCCAATTGTGATGACAATTGCG
>JAHDIA010000607.1 GCA_020631035.1 Chitinophagales bacterium
GGAATAGCGGTTGGAAACTTGGTATCGGATGTGTAAATCGGTCAACCACTTGGCAGAGAAATGTTGATCCCGACTTTCTATTTGATCGGTATACATATTGCGTACCCAGTTTTCGGACTTGCCATCTTCGGGATGAATGTAGTGTAAAGAACCATATCGGGTAACCCCTATATAAGTTTCTATTCTACGGTTTTTAAAAATGGTGCTTAAAATGATTTTACTGCTAGGCTGGGCTACTTCGATTCTAGATATTTCTTCTCGGTTGAATAAGACCTCTTCAAAGCCTTCGAGAAAGGGAGAAGTATTGATGATCTTGTTGCCAGCTTCGTCTTCTTTGACTTTGGTTTGCGTCCAATTGCCCACACCCGAAAAAGTAAATTCACTTTTGTCAAGAGGCAAACGATAGCTGAGCGAAAAATCCATTCCTCTGGTTCGGGTATCAACGGCATTGGTAAAAAACTGTGCCTGTGATACATTGATGGGAGCTAGAATGTTTTCAAACTTTGTATCTCTATTGGCTGCAAAACGCCCTGTTATCACAATTCTGTCTTTGATGTCAATTTGGTAAGCATCTACCGAAAAACTAAATCTTTTAAAGTATTCAGACGCCAATCCCAGATTGTAACTCATCGAACGTTCTGCTCCTAGTTCTTCTATTCCAAACTGACGGGCAATGGGGCTGGAATTGTTGAAATGAGTTACGGAAGCAGCAACTTGTTCTCTCTCAGATGATACAAATTGGGTCGTGGTACTGCTAAAATAAATTTGTGGCATAGAAGGCGCTCTAAAACCTGTATGTACTGTCGAACGAAGATAGGTTTTCTCAGCTAATTGATAACGCCCATACAGCTTCCAAGAAAGATTGCTTCCGAAATCGCTATAAAATTCATATCTGGAAGCTCCTCCCAAAAGCAAACTTTTGAGTGGCTCTACTTGAATATCTGCATACGCACCAAAATTGAGGCGATACTGATCCACTTCATTTTCGGGTCTAAAACCAGGAAAAGCTTGAAAGCCCGCTTCTCTGGGATTCCCCTCTTCGTCGGTTGCTCCATAATATTTCCAAGAAGCTTCTTCTCCACTTTTTTGAATGTAGTTTTCAATTCTGGATTCAACGCCTACCCCCAAACTAAAAGGCAATCTTCCATTTAGTTTTCGACGCAAATCAAGATTGAGTACATTTTGGTTGTAGGAAAAACCACCTGCTTCTGCGGCAGTGGGAGAATTTAAACCCATAGAGGCATTGTTGGAATTTTTGACATTGAACAAAAAACGATTGCCTCCATAGACATTGCTCAAATCTACCTTCCATTCATTGATGTTTCCTTTGAGTCCAAAGGCAACAGAACCATCTAAAATATCTGAACGAATTTGGGGAGCAAAACCAAAAGGATAAATACCTGACTGTTTTAAACTGTCGTAAGGAAAACGATAAAACGCTCCAGATTTCCCTTGTCGAAAATTAAGCCCTCCAAAAGCATACCATTGAAAATTGTCTTTGATAGGGATTTCCATATTTAAGAAGAAGCCTGAATTGATGGATTCGGCTTGTCCAATGGGCATTACGTGGCGGTCTTTTAAATCTATCTGTTCAAAAAAGGCCTCCACCAATTCTTGATCTTCATCCCTTTCATCTCCAAAAATAGGTCCAGTATAATCCCCTGATCGATCAGTTGCTCCTCGAAAATGGAAGTCAATGGTGGCATTGAGGAAACCGCCTTTATCACCCAATTTGAATCCGTGATTACCACTTATATGAGCAGTTCCTCCATCTCCCTTGGTACAGATGCCTCCCAAAACGTCAACATCTATAAAACCATAATTTTCTTTGAGAATGATGTTGATGACCCCTGCAATGGCATCTGAACCATATTCCGTTGCGGCTCCATCACGTAAGACTTCAATCCTTTCAATGGCGGCTATGGGAATGGCATTGAGATCAGTTGCCACTGCTCCTCGACCAATGGTTCCATTGACATTGACAAGTGAGCTGTGGTGTCTACGCTTCCCATTGATTAAAACCAAAACTTGGTCGGAGCCTAGCCCCTTGAGTGTTGATGGATCAATGTGGTCGGTCCCATCGCTGATGGTTTGATGGGTAGAATGAAAAGAAGGCACCGAATTTTGCAACAATTGCCCTAGTTCCGAATTGGAGGAATGGGGTATACGAGTGGCATTGACCATATCCGAAGCAACTGTATTTTTAAGCAAGGAAATACTTCTTAGTCTGGAGCCTACGACCACTACCTGTTCCAATGGGGGTAAATCTTTTAAAACAAAATCGAGTTGAACCAAAGTATCTTCACTTAATTCGACGGTTTCTTGGGAAAAGAAATAACCAACATAACTAGCTTCTAAATTCCATTTACCAGGTTTGATCGCCAATTCATATTTGCCGTCAATATTGGTAACGGTTCCTATATCCAAACCTTCTAGTTTGACCGTTGCCCCAACCAATGGACTGCCTTTCAGATCATTAACAGTACCATATATTTTTACATCTTTTATTTTTCTGATGATGGCATAAGTATTGGGGCTGATTTTTTTGTACTCTAAAAAAGTCTTCTTGAGGGCGTAAGTAATTTTTTTTTCGACAGATAGTTTGGAGGGAGTAGGTTTTTCTACAAAATAAGGTTCCAACAAATTGCTTTCATAAATAAAATAGATGGAAGCTTCTTGTTCAATTTGTTTGAGGTATTCTTTTAGTGGTATGCTCTTTTTATCTTGTTGAGCAAAACAGTGAGTAGCTGTAATACTCCATAATAGGAATGCTACGACAAACCAAAAAAAGTTAGGTTCTTTGAAAATTTTTGGAGAGTGGTTCTTGAACAAATAGTAGGGAGCCACAGGCGACTGGATAGCTTGTTTAAGAACTAGCTCTCTTCTACAAAAATTATCAAAGAACGAAAAGTTATTTTTAGCTTCCAAAGAAATCAGAATGAAATTGGTTTACTTTAAGATAGTAATTTCATTTGATTTTTTGTAGATTTTTAAATTAAAAATTGCTTCAAGCGCACTCAATACAGTATCTAAATCCGTATTGTCAATGGTACCATCCAATCTTTTATTCTTTAGATCTTTATTGGCGATCTTAACTTTGATTCCATGAGTTTGTTCGATGAGAGATTTTAGCTCTTCCAATGATGTATTGTTGAAGACCAATTTACCTTCTTTCCAAGCAGTATATACATTGGTTTCAACTTCTTCTACTGAGTAAGATTTGGCACTCGCGTCATAGCTTGCTTTGTATCCTGGGATCAATTGGTGTGTAGCATTCGTTTTGGTGTCAACTTCATTGTTGATGGCAATTTCCACTAGACCTTCCTCCAATACTACATCAACATTAGCTGTTCGGGCATTGACATTAAAAGCAGTACCCAACACATTGATGTCTACATCGGGTGTATGTACCACAAAAGCATTTTTCACCCCATCCTTGGACTTAGCCACATCAAAATAAGCTTCTCCCTTTAGCCACACCTCTCTTTTAGCATCAGATTTCCAATTATCGGTATATTTCATCCTAGAGTTGGCATTCAAGACTACCTTAGAGCCATCAGGCAATACAATCTGTTCCAAATCACCATAGGCTGTTTGATAAGTTTTATCTGGAGATAAATTGACATACCAGTAAGCTCCTAGCACAACAAGGACAATAGCTGCTACTTTGGCAAGTGTGGCAAAAGGCAAAGAGCTAGACTTTGACAAGCGATGCTCCTTGGGAGCAATACCTTCGTGAATCTTATCCAATATTCTGCTTTTTGCCTCTAAACTTGGATGTACTACTTTATGATTCATTGACAAAATAAAAGCCTTGGCTTCTTCTACAGAAGCTTTCTTTTCTGGGTTTCCAGCAAGCCAGTTGTTCCAAAATGCTTCATTGATTTCATCAGGTTCAATTACCCAATTGACAAAGCGTTCATCGGCAATAAAATCTTCTGTATTAAATTGTTTGTAATCCATATAACGTCTATACTTCTTCTTAAGCCTCCTTATTGTTTTATGTTGAAAAAATGTTCCTCCACTATCAAACAGATAATGAAGGAACAAATATCCTATTTTTTATAGGATAAGTAGTCAGACAAATTTATCTTAACATTTTTGATGGCTTCTTTTTGGCTTCT
>JAHDIA010000608.1 GCA_020631035.1 Chitinophagales bacterium
TTTTCCAGAAGATCACCCAAATGCAAAAAGATTGGGAAAAAGAACGCCCCAAAGGAATGGAACACCTCCACAATGAATATATGTTGGATATGCTCTGTATGACCCATCCCAATTACCATATAAATCCCAAGGCTTCCATCGGTCCCGAAACCCTACTTGCCAAATTGGACCAATATTATTTTGCCCTTAAATTGTATTGGACGGTTTGTGTGTATTGTAGAAATACAATGTTAGTTGATAAATATAAAGAAGAAAATTATCCTCATTACTTATTAGAGGAAATCAGAACATTGAGTAATCAATCCTTCTTCCAAGAAAATCCAGCAATATATATTTTCCAATACTTGCTCAACAGTCATGCAGAAGAAAAATTTGAATACTATGATTTGATTAAAAAGGCTTTTTTCACCAACATAGAACTATTTAACGAAACAGAACTAAATGATTTGATAAGGATTTTAAATAACTATTGTGTAATCAATTATAGGCAAGGTAAAACCGAATATTTACAAGAATTGTTTGAATTACATAAATTAGCTGTAAAACGAAAATTATATATTGAAAATGGTTATCTTAAATCTGATATATTTAGAAACATTGTACGCCTTGCTTGTACCCTTAACCAAATAGATTGGTCTACTAATTTCATCCAACAAAATGCTCAGTATTTAAGTGAAGAAAACAAAGAAAGTACTCTTGCTTTATCTAAAGCAATGTTGGCATTTGCCAAAAAAGATTTCGAACAAGTCAGTAATATTTTAATACAGGTAAGATTTGAAGATGATTCATATGGGCTGGCAGCAAGATCATTACAATTGAGGGCTTATTATGAATTGGATGATAGTGAAGAATTATTTTTTAATAGTGTGCGCTCCTTTAATGCTTTTTTAACTAGAAGTAAGACCATTTCTGAAACAATGAAACAATTTAACTTACAATTTATTCAGTATCTAAAAAAACTTCAATTGTTAAAATATGATTCTTTAGAAAAAGCATTGTCTCTACAAAAAGAATTAAAAGTCATTCAAAATATAAGCTATAAAATATGGTTAAATGAAAAAGTTGAAGAATTATTACAACAAAAAAATAAAAGCAGTACCTTTTGATACTGCTTTTATTTTTAATATTTTTCTTTATAAAGAACCAAAATCAGGTGGATAAAGTACTGGTTCTGGTTGAAACTCAATGAGAACAGCACCTTCTCCAGGACCTGGATAATGAAGTAGTGGGGTTTTACCAGTTTCTATTACTGATATTGGCACTTCACAGTCTGAACTACTAGAAGCACCAGAGTCCGTAATTGCTACCCCTTGGGTATAACCATCAATGGTAACTTTATCATCAATTATTGTACCATTTACATAGTCATATTGAAATTTAATTTCAGTTTCAAAAGTATTTTCTTCACTCAAGTTTAGTATAGTGGCTGTTATAGTAATAGAACAAGTCCCTAGAGGAGTGAGAAAGTTATCAAAACGCCCTACACTTCCTACAAAATTAACAGAGTTAGCATTGTCATAAATCCCAGGAGCAACAGCTGGAGCAACATTCCAATGAATACCTAAAATTCGATAATTCCCCTCTTCCGAAAAATCATTTGGATTAAAATTCAATGTCAGTGGGCGATTAACTGATACATTTGAATCATCATAAACATTCAATATAAAAAAACTGTATAATGACATATCGGAACAGGCCCATATAGGATAACCAACTGTTCCTTCACTTACACTCCCACTTCCAGATCCCCCTGTTGGGTTGAATGTATATGTCTCTGGTGCCTCTGGTGAAATAATAATATCTCCCTTTCCTCTGCCACCATCTTTAAAGCCTCCATTGTCTCGGTCTTCAGAGTCTTGCTCTGCTTGGATTTGTTTTGCAATTGGGTTTGCTGGACCTAGCAAGCTTGTTTCTTTCTCGCAGCTTGCAAAAGCTACCATTAATGCCAACATAAAAATTACTCTCTTCATTTTATTAGGTTTTTTGTTCGGTAAAAATAAGTCATTACCTGATTAAACAATTTGGTTAATAATATGCCTCAAAGATAGACCAGTGAATGGGCACATATCAAACACATTTTGTAATGGATGTAATGAACTTTTTGCTATTATGTGCATAATCCCAATACTTAATACATTGATTTACAAATCGAAACAACACTTATTTGTGGCCTTGTTTGTCATGTAAAATGTCTGTAAAAAAGCTCAAAAAAAGGAGGAATTGGGCTTTGTTCGCTTGGGCATTTGGCTTGTTTTCTTACAAATATGTACAAAAATATCATTTTTATGGTAGAGCCGCAAAAAAACTTTGGAACGGAGGACAAAGAGATGCGATTTTACGCCCGATGGTAGTGATTAGCCCACAGTAAGGGCAGTGCCTTGTGCCTGCCCTAAACGAGGACTAAAAACGGACAGCGGGGAGACACGAACAGACGAAGTACACAGCGTTCCGTTCTAATCCAAATAAAAATCCCCACAAGCCATCTGCTCGTGGGGAAAACAAAGATCAATTGTTATAAAATTACCTTTTAAACTTACATTTTGATCAATTTTTCGCTATAGCTTTGGTAGGCAATTTGGCTACGGAGCAAGTATACACCGCTGGGCAAATCGCTGATGTCTACTTTTAATTGGTGTGTGCCGATTTCTTGAGCTTGTTGATCTATGATGACTTTTTGGAGTTGCCCAAAGCTGTTGTACAATTCGATGCTGACTTCTGTTGCTTTGCTCAAATCGTATTCGATCTGGAAGCTATTTTGACTTGGGTTCGGATAACATTTGAATGCTGTTGCTTTCCAATCTTCTAGATTGTTTGTATTGTCCAGTCGATTGCCATCATCGCAAAGAAACTCGTCACAGTCTTGAATATAGCCAAAGAAAGAATGTCCGCTTTCGACTGTAAAGTTCGGGTACAAAGCAATGGAATGCCCTGATTTAAAAGCAACGGCATAATCGCTAGGCACTTCGCAATAACTGGCAACAATGTGGTGGTTGACTTGTGTAAATTCGGGCAAAGGTTCATTGTAGTAATTGGCATCGTAAGGACAACAGTCGCCACTTGGGGGAGGCGATGGTGGCGGATTGTTCCCTCCTGAGCCAAGATTGATGCTAAAGTCTTGAGTACTTCCTATCTCATAAGGCTCACAAGGATTTAAAAAATATGTAGGACTCAAGACGTTATTGTAAGGGTACATACTCAATACAATGCGCATCGTATATTGTCCTGCTGGAATATTGGACAAATCAAGACTTGGCATAGTTTGCCATTGCCCATATGCATTCCAATAACCAGAGTCAGTTGTTAAGCTATTATCGGGTATGTTTTGCAAACTAAAATAACCTTCGTCATAGTCAAATATTCCATTGTTATCAGTGTCTATCCATACACCCCAACTGATATAATAAAAGTAAGTATTGGCTACAAAACTAATATCGTTGTAATTACCTATTGCTAAGTTCATTCCATCCTCAACCGTTACATCACCTATTGAAAGTGCATCTGGTAAAATGGTTTCTGATAGAGGAGCAGAATTGCAAGTTGTGAAGTGTTCGCCTGTTGCCAAAGGCAAAGCATTCCCTTTGATATGGTAAACAGATTCATATACACAGAAACGCTCACCGTCCATTCCTACTCGAATCCAACCATACAATGTTCGTGGTCCTGTAGTTTCTTGTGTAATGATTTTAAATGCAAGGTATTTTGCAGAATTAATGTTGTTGAGTACCAAAGCACCTGGATTGTCTGCATCTCTTGTAAGGGTTTTAAACTGACTCGCAGGAATTGAATTGATTGACACGCCCGAATCGTAATAAGCAATATTGTGTGTTCCATTTGCATTGGTATTACTTGTCGCTACTTGTACCTCTACTTGGGCTTCTTTGATCAAATGAAATTTGTCAAATTTACGTTGTACCACCAAGTATCCAGCGTGTTTTAAAAAGAAACCTGCATAAGCTTCATCATCTGTGCTTGGATTGCTTTCGGCACAAATAAAACTTGAATTGCCTCCTACTGAAAAAAGAGTGTATTGGGGTTCAAGCTCTACAAAATCAATCCTCAATCCTTCAAGGGTTATGCTCCCTGAATTGTAATTGTACAAATTGCCTACGTTTGACAGAGC
>JAHDIA010000609.1 GCA_020631035.1 Chitinophagales bacterium
GCTGGCATACCAGTTATGCAGCGCATAATGAGTATTTTTGTAACTGGTCCGACATCTCGGCAGTACCTAGCCCAAAAGACGAAGTCGCAGACCAGCAAGGGGTTTTCAGACAGGTTCTTAGCTTGATACCACACGCTGTCCCCAAAAAGTACCAAATATCTTTAAAAAAATACTATGTTTGCATTGGTATCAATTATATAGTAAAACCAATGCAAACCACCAACATCATCATAGGAGCAGGACCCGCAGGCTTGGCAATGGCAGGGCGTTTACGAAAACTCAATATCCCTTTTGAAATCATAGAAAAGGCTGATCAAGTGGGTAGTAGCTGGCGCAAACATTACGACCGCTTACACTTGCATACTGTTAAACAATTGTCTCATTTACCCCATTTGCCTTTTCCCGATGATTGTCCTTTGTATGTATCTCGACAAAAGTTTGTGGACTATCTCGAGCAATATGCACAGCACTTCAACATTCAAGCACATTTCAATCAAAGTCTAGAACAGATTCGAAAAAACTCTGAAGGAGGATGGAATGTAAAAACCAATCAGACTGAATTTGTAGCTCAAAATGTCATCATTGCTACAGGCATCAATCGAGTGCCCAATCGACCCACTTGGCAAGGAGAACAAGCATTTAAGGGAAACATCATTCATAGCCGAGACTACAAAAATCCACAGCCGTTTTTAGGACAAAACGTACTGGTGATTGGAATGGGCAATACAGGGGCAGAAATCGCTCTGGACTTATCTGATTTTGATGTGAAAACCTATCTGTCGGTCCGCAGCCCTGTCAATATTGTCCCTAGAGATTTTTTGGGCAATCCCGTTCAAATAACTTCCAAAAAACTCACCAAACTGCCTTTTAATTTAGGAGATAAATTGGGCAGCTTGGTACGCAATTACTACAGTAGAGGCATCGAACAATATGGATTAAAGCGTTCCAAAATATCCCCTATCGAACTGGTACAAACCACCAATAGAACCCCTACTATAGACATTGGTACACTTGATGCCATTCGAGCAAAACGCATCCACATTGTACAAGAGGTAAAACAGTTTATAGAGAGTGGGGCAGTGTGCAAAGATGGACAAATTGAATTAGATGCAGTGATATTGGCAACGGGTTACAAGCCACAACTGGACGATTATATAGAGCGAGTGGGTGATTTGCTCGATCAATACGACACACCCAAACATTGCATCGGAACCGATTACCACAAAGGATTATTTTTTCTTGGTTTCAATTCTTACAAACTCGGTGGCATACTCGGTACTATTTATGAAGACTCCGAAATCATTGCCAATGCCCTAAAACATACCAATAAAGAATCTTGATTCTGCATCAGCGGTCCAATTCAATTTTAATTCTTGAATATATAGGACGGAACGTTGAGGGCTTGCGTTTGCATATTGTGTCCCCGCCATCCGCTATTACTCCTCGCCCATCTCCCAATAAAATTGGGATCGGGACTGCGGGGTAGCCGCTTCTGTCGGGCGTAAGATCGCAACTCTCAGTCCTCTGTCGACTCTTTTCCAAATCTTAAATCCTTTAATGTTGAATTAAAATTTGCCGAAGTCTGTCAAAAATAACTTGCATTTTCTTTTTTTTGCATTGTATATATAGATTGTAAAAAACACCTCATAATAATCTGCATTTGTCCCTTAGCGTGGATTTGACACTATAAATGAATAAACACTCTTGGAAATTTACAATATGACATATTGATGAATTTCAAATGCTAATAAAATGAAAAAAAACAGTAATGCATTATTGATAAGTTGATTGTATAAATACCTGTAAATCAATTGTTTTTTATATTTGTGTTATTCGTATTGTTTTTTGATTTTATATGTAATATAATTATAATCTGGGTATTTGCGCTTTGGTATGTCTTTTGTTATTGATATATAAATAAACAAAAAAATATACTTAACATTCCTTGAAAATAAAATATAGATTGTTATTTTTGGCAAAGACTAAGCTAACATAGATTAAAAACTAGTACTGACTAAATTACTAGAAAACTAACATTTACATTATGCATAAATTATTTTACCTACCCCTGCTGGTGGTATGTATCTTGATGTGTTCATTTACATCTCAAGCTCAAAATACATCTACCACCCCCGAAGCCAAAGAATTGGCTGATGCCATCCGAACCAATGATATAACTATTTTTGAAGCAGTTTATACTAATCATGCTGTAACTGGAATTGACGAAGTTTCAGGTTTGCATCCTTTGCATTTGGCTTGTAAAATGGGAGCACTTGATTTTGTTAAATTTATGGTGGAAAAAGAAAAAACTATGGAGACAGGGATTTATGTTTCTCAAGAAGAAAAAGCCCCTATGATCCACGCCATAGAGCAAGGACATCTTGATGTAATCCAATTTCTACTAGACAGTGGTTCTAGAGATGCCAATGGTACTTGGATGGGTAAATCTTATCTTTTTCATGCCATTGATCTTGGTGCTACTCAAGAGGTGAAAGCCCTATTGATTCGCAATGGTGCCGATCCCAAAATGGCAGCTATGGAACAAAAACAAGTTTCTGATATTGATGAAATTAATCAAATTGCAGAAGAATGGACAACAGAGCTTGTTTTGCAAAACTTTAATTTGGGTAAATATCAAGAAATAGATGTTTACAATTTAAATTTTGCAGCAGGACAGATGATTGTTCAATACAAAGAAAAATACCCCAATGATGTAGAAGGGCTAGAGAAAGGAAAGCTTGAAATTCTTGAATATCGCAACAAAAAATTGTTTAAACTCTTAAACAAAAATCAAAGGATTCTTTTTAAACAGCTTTATCCCAATACTCCAACTGGAAGATAAGGTAATAAAGCCTTTTGGGATAGATAATGAGCAAAATGAACACCAAAAAATACTTTGGATGTTGAATTATTTTGTTTTATAAGTGTAATAATGGTGTTGCAATTGGTATAGCCATTGAATCCATTTTGCTAGTCTGATTGTGCAAGCAAATACATATAACTTGTTGACTGTTTTTGCCACAAAGCCAATTTAAATTTGGCATTGTCTTTGGCAATGCTTTGCATACAGCACAAATATCCCACCATCCTTTAGTCGAAAAAAAAATAAAAATGATATGAAATATTTAAAACTTACATTAGTAATGTTGTTTGGTTTGCTTTTAAACAACCAATTGGCATTGGCAGGAGACGACCCCTGTTCGGCTACTCCTATATTGGTAGAACAGTGCATTAATGATGTCTTCTCAAACTTTACAGAAACTTCTACAGCAGACGCACCAGTTCCTGCTGGCTGTCTCAATGGTAGTGCCAATGGTGGTTGGGTTGCCAATGGTAGCTGTAATGATGCTTGGTATTCGACAACCGTACCAGCCGATGGTATTTTGAA
This sequence comes from Chitinophagales bacterium, assembly GCA_020631035.1. Lineage (GTDB taxonomy): Bacteria > Bacteroidota > Bacteroidia > Chitinophagales > UBA2359 > JAHDGP01. The sequence continues at coordinate 3,389 of JAHDIA010000609.1, forward strand.
CTTAGTTGTAGATCGACTTGGTACTGCTGGATCATCAGATATGACTATGGCTGTATATACTGGTGCCTGTACTGGATTGAGTCAGTATGAGTGTGACGGAGATGGTGGTGGAGCTACTTTTTTACCACTCATCAATATCAATGATGCAGCCTTGGCTGGTCAAACTATTTACATCCGTATTTGGGATTTTAACTGTAATACAACTACAACTAATTTTGAGATTTGTGCAACCAATCCAAATATTAATTCGGATGTATTTTTGGATGGATCAACAGATGGTACAACAGTCAATCTTGATTGTGGCGTCTTGTATAATTTTTACGATAGTGGAGGACCTGGAACAGCCAATGGTGCGACAGACTATGGTGCAAATGAAAACAATACGGTAACATTTTGTGCTCCTGCAGGTCAAAACATTCGTCTTACATTTCTGAATAAATTCAATAGTACAGTTAGTACAGGAACCATCATTCGTCCTAATTGTGATGGTACACATGCATTAGATGTAGATGCAGGTGGTAATTGCTCAGGAACCAATTGCCCTGCCGATGGTTCAGTGCCAGATTATTTAACTTTTTATGATGGTACAACACAAGGTGATGCAGTTATTAGTGTCAATACAGGAGAAACCTTGTCTTATCCTTCGCCTGGTACCATTGTTTCTAGTGGCGAATGTTTGACTGTAAACTTTACTTCTGGACAAATTATCCAAGAAGAAGGATGGGAAGCTG
>JAHDIA010000610.1 GCA_020631035.1 Chitinophagales bacterium
TATGCCTCAAAAGGTAGGATTTTTGGTTCTGTGCAAGGCTCATTTTGCGCTTAATCCCGAAAGTCGGGATTGAGCAAAAAATAGCTGCCGCACAGCGGTTCGACGTTTCGATTCAAAAAGACAACTTTTGAGTGCTGAATGATAATTCCTAACATGCTCTAATTTCTACCTGCTATGACACCGCCATCTACATCGAGTATGCTTCCTGTGATCCAAGTAGATTGATCTGATAATAGGAACAAAATACTATTGGCGATGTCTCGGGGCTGACCATTTCGTCCTATTGGATGAAAATTGTGAAATCCTTCTAGGGCTTTGTTGGCTTCTTCTTCTCCTCCAAATACATTGTGGTAAACGGGTGTGTCTACTACTGCAGGTGATACCGCATTGACTCTGATATTGTGGTCAGCCAATTCCATTGCTAGATGTTGGGTCAACGAATGTAGTCCTGCTTTCTGCATTGAATAAGCCGATGAAGGCGTCGCTTTGACTGCTTGCTTTGCCCACATTGAACCTACATTCACAATGGAACCTCCACTAGATTGCTGGCTCATTTTTTTCGCTACTGCTTGAGTAATGAAAAAGAAGCCTCTGTTCAAATCCAAGTACGAATTGTAATCTTCTAATGTGTGGTCTAGGAATGCCTTAGGTAAAAAAATACCCGATGCATTCACCAAAAAGTCAATTTTGTCTTTTGCATTGATTTGTTGTACAAGGGTATCTACTTGTGTAGCATTGGTAATGTCTACTTGGTGCTTGAACAGTCCATCTCTATCTGCCACTTTATTGGGGTTGCGCCCAACAATGTGTACGCTTGCGCCTTGTTCTAGTAGTTGTTCGGCAGTGGATTTTCCAATACCACTGGTTCCTCCAATAATGAATGCAGTTTTTCCATTAAAATAAGTCATAAATTTGAATTTTCAGACAGACAGGTCTGTCTTTTTATGTTAAAAAATATTATTTCTTATAGTTTATATTTTTTGCATTATTGACAAATCTCCTTGAGCATTTTGAGGCTTTCGTGTATGGGCCAATCTTCTCCATGCAAATGGCTTTCGGCTACGGCACTTTCGTACAACAAATAGGTTCTTCGAGCCAATTGTTTTTGCTCTTTGGGCTTTTTGTCTGGCATATTGTCCTCAATCAATTGTTGAATGAATGCCAAAAAGCCTGCCTTTTGTTTGCGTATCATTGCTTTTACTTTTTTGTTTTCCTTTGGCAATTCTGCGACCATTCTTATGCACCAACACCCATTGAATTCTTTGCTATCATAAAAAGGCTGTAAAAACTCAATGATGGCAATGATTTGTTTGGCTCCCTTGGGTTTCCCTTCACAGAATTCCTTTATTTTTTCCATAAAGGCTTCGTGGCGGTGTTCGAGGTATGCCAAACACAAATCTTCCTTGGATTTGAAGTGACTATAGAGGGTCGCCTTTGCAATGCCTGCCTCTGCAATGACTTCATTGATGCCCGTCAAATTGTATCCCTTTTGGTAAAACAATTCGGAGGCTTGCTCAATGATTGATTGTCTGGTGTCTCTTTTTGTCATTGTTTTTTGATTACTGAACAGACAAGTCTGTCTATTTAGTTCCAAAGGTAATATAAAATATGTTTTACATGCAAATTTTTGAATCACAAAAAATGTTAATTGATTTTATGCTTCTTTTTTAAGGGGATTCAAAAGCGATTCGACGGAGGATATAAATTAGTTAGCCTACGCCCGATAGTAGTGGATATGGCGGTTTCTTAGTGTTTCGTGGAGATAAGGCATGCCTTGTCTGTACGGAGATTCTAGCATAAAAAAGATAAAGTAGGAGCCATAGAAGCGGATAGCGGGGAGCCGCCCACCCACGAAGCCCTTAGCGTTCCGTCCTAATCAATTTATCTATTACCACTCTAAAACGATTTTGCCAAATTGTTGTCCTGATGCTTGGTATTGAAAAGCGTCCGCCAATTGATCGAAGGCAAAAATTTTGGCGTCTATGATGGGTTTGATTTGGTTGACATTGATGGCTTTGACCATTTGGTTTTGCATTGCTCGGCTACCAACGGCAATGCCTTTCATTGTGATAAATTTAAAAAATAGTTTGGGAAAAGTGATGTCGCCTTTGCGCCCATTGCCCAAAATGCCGATGGAGGTAATATAGCCACCAATGCGGGCTGCTTCGATGGATTGGCGCATAGTAGAACCTCCACCTACATCCAAAATATGATCGATTCCTCCTGTCATTTTGAAGAGGGTTTTGCCCCAGCGTTCATCTTCTCGGTAATTGACAACTGCTTCGACTCCTAGTGATTTGAGTCGTTCGGCTTTTTCTTGAGAAGAGGTGGTGGCATAAACGATTGCTCCTGCGGCTTTGGCAAATTGCAAACCTAGTAAGGACATTCCGCCTGTACCTTCGATGAGGACGCTTTGCCCTGCTTGGAGTTTGCCTGTGTTCATTAAACCATTCCAGGCGGTAAGTCCTGCACAGGGCAAGGTGGCTGCTTCGGTATAGCTGTAATTTTGGGGTATGGCGGTCAGGGCTGTTTCGGGCAAGACTGACATTTCTGCCATATAGCCGTCTACGGTTTCGCCTGAAACTAAGACTATTTTTTGAAAAGTGGGTTCGCCTTCTTGCCAGGCTGGAAAGAACAATGACATTACTTTGTCTCCGACTTTCCATTGGCGGACGTCGGCTCCGACTTCGACGATTTCTCCTGCTCCATCGGACATAGGAATGCGTTTGTCTTGTACGGGAATGCCGCCGACCGCTACGAGGTAATCGTGGTAGTTGAGGGAAGTCGCATGCCATTTGACGACTACTTCGTTTGCCTTGGGGCTTGGGTCTGGGCGTTCTTCGATTTGTAAGTTGTCGAATCCTGCTGCTTGTTGTATGGATATTACTTTCATGTTGGGTTGTTTTATGGGGCACCCGCAAGGGATGACCATATGGGATATGGGAATTTTAAAATTCCCGTATCTTTGTGGTAAAATTAATAAAATAATATACAATGGCGATATATTTTGACAATGCGGCAACGACTCCTGTTGCACCAGAGGTACGGGATGCGATTTTGCCTTTTTTGAATGGAGAATTTGGCAATCCTTCCGCTACGCATGCTTTGGGTCGTCCTATTAAGGTGGCAATTGAGAAGGCTCGCAAAGTTGTGGCGAGTAGCTTGAATGCTTCTCCCTCGGAAATCTTTTTTACTTCGTGTGGGACTGAGGCGAATAATACTGTCTTAATGGGTTGTATACGGGATTTGGGTGTTCAAAATATTGTAACTTCTCCAATTGAGCATCATTGTATTTTGCATTTTGTGGATTTCTTGTCGAAAAGCTTTGGCACCAATGTACATTATGTTCCTGTGGACAATAAAGGACGGGTAATTTATGATGAGCTGTCAACAATTTTGTCCAATTTGGAAGGCAAAACGGTGGTATCTTTGATGCACGCCAATAATGAGATTGGGACAAAAATAGATTTAGATAAGATTTCGGAAATGTGTAAAGAACACAATGCCCTACTCCATTCCGATATGGTTCAGACCTACGCACACTTTCCAATAGATGTCCAAAAAATGCCCATTGATTTTATGGCATCATCGGCACATAAGTTTCACGGACCCAAGGGCATTGGATTTATGTACATTAGAGGCGATCACAAAATCAGTCCAATGATTTTTGGTGGCTCACAAGAGCGCAATATGCGGGCTGGAACAGAAAATGTCACAGGCATTATTGGTTTGGGTAAGGCGGTTGAATTGGCAATGGAAAATATGGAAAAAGATAGGGAACACATAGAGGGACTGAAGCATTATCTGGCGACTGAACTGCAAAAGCGTTTTAAAGACATACAATTCAATGGCGATTATGATGGCGACTCTTTGTATACCGTTTTAAATGTCTCATTTCCTTGTAGTGCCGACCAAATGTTGTTGTTTAATTTAGATATTTCGGGTATTTGTGCTTCGGGTGGCAGTGCATGTAGTTCAGGAACCAATATTGGTTCGCATGTGCTGAATGCCATTGGTAGCGATCCAAATCGCACACCTGTCCGTTTTTCTTTTTCTAAGTACAATACCAAGGACGAAGTAGATGTGTTGTTGGCAA
>JAHDIA010000611.1 GCA_020631035.1 Chitinophagales bacterium
CATTAATTTGTATTTATTGTTTTTGGTGATTCTACAATGTTTTGTACCATCGAGCAAAGAAGAAATATTCTTGTTGGCGAGCTTGGCATTTTTAGCTTTGTATGTAGCCTGCATTCCTTGGCACACTCGACAATACAAAGGAGCGTACCCTCGACGATTGCTTGAAATTTGCACCTTGTTTATTTTACCAATGTTTTTCTTTATGGCAACTTTTAGACGAGAAAGCATTGTGGAGATGGATGTCTCTTTTAGTTGGTTGGTAGTGGGGCTGTTTTTATTGTCAATTGTGGCAACAATTGTCAATTATAGGACGGATTTAAGAATGTGGTGGGTACTTGTGTTTATAGGAGTTTTGTTGTTGCTTGGCTTCTTGCCAGATTCATTTTTCAAGGATGTTCAACAACGACAAATAATTCTTATTGCAACCAATCTAACATTGATCTCCTACATTGGATGGCGTATTTGGTATGGCATTCAGACCAAATACAAATACTATTTTATGTCAGGTATTTTTTTCCTATTGGTGTATGCGATGGGGAAATTCGTACAAGTAGACAATTATGTTTTAGCAGGTGTTCTCTTTATTGTAGGAGGCATTGGCTTGTTATTTTTAAACAAATATTGGAACAGAAATTATGAAATTGCCTAAATATCTTATCCTACCAATGATCTTGTTTCAATTGGGCATTTTGGCATTTATGGTTTTTAGTGCCACCCGTCCTTTGCGAACAGGAGAACCAATTACCTTAAAAGTCCGTCCCATTGACCCTCGTGATTTGATGCGGGGAAATTATGTGGTTTTAGATTATGACTTTAGCAGTGTAGATTTAAGTGAGGTAGACAATGATTTATTGGAACACAAAGATTTAAATTTAAAAAAGGGAGACTTTGTCTATGTTTTGTTGGAGCCTAGAGGGGATTATCATAGAATGGGGAAAATTGCTTTCCAGCAACCCAGCCCCGATGATTTTCCATTTATCAAAGCACGCATTACTTACATCAACAGAGGGGGAAGGAAAGCACAATTAAGATTAAATGCGGGTATTGACTCTTATTATACAGACAAAGAAACCGCCTTGGCAATGGAACAAAGCCTTTGGGGGCGAGAAATTGATCGGGTACATGTTATGGTGACCCGAGATGGGGAGGCACGGATTAAGGAAATGGGGGAGGCTAAGGTCGAAGATGAATAATATTGCGTGAGAGATAGGAACGGTACCCTCTACTGATAAAGGCTTGTGCGGCAAGGAGGGGCGAAGGCTGACCTTAGGAAGACTAGTACCGACTATGCCAAACAGTCTTTTAGCGGTAGTGCGTACAAGTGGATAGCTCGACCCGAAGGGACACGCCCAAAAAAACTGATGACCTGACAATGCCAAGTCACCAGTTATGTATAATAGACTTATTTCACTTTGATAAATTTGCGAACTACTGATTCGCCACGTATTTGAACCGAAATGAAATACATACCTTCGGTTAAGTTGGAGACGTTAATGCTTACGGCATTTTGTCCTTCAAAAGATTCGACAAACTGTTCTTGCATTAGTAGACCATTCATAGAATAAATTCTAATAGCTGATTGTAGATAGTTTTTTGTTTCATAAGAAACAACTACATTTTGTTGTGCAAGTGTAGGGCTAATAGATAAGTTACAAATAGCTCTTTCTTCCAAACAGTCTTCAGTTGCGTTAATCAGTCTGTAGTCTTTGTCTTCTTCGTAAGCTACAGCAGCTTTGTTGCTAGAACAAGGATTGGAAACTTCACACTCATGCCAATATTCATTGATTGTTGAGATTAATGCAGTAGCTGCTCCAGCCAAAGCTTTGGCATTTTTGTTTCTAGGTGGACCATAACAATTACCCAAAACATCATTGGCAAAATCTAAGAGACCTTGAACTGTTGGAGGGTAATTGTAGGATGTCCACAAGCTAGGATCAATATCGACACAGCCAGGTAATTCGTAGGCACCTAAATCACTGCCCATTTCTAAACTATACCATATGTTTAATTGTAAGGCAATGGCATTGGTCGCCAAATTATTACGCAAACGTCCTGCTCTATTTTGTGGTTCTATTCCTGCATCGCAATTATTGGAAGGTGAAGCTGTACCTGATCCCATTAGTGGTCTTGGACTGCCACTACTTGGGAGTAATTTGATAACGCATTGGGCACTTTGTACTTCCAAAGATTTGGTGCAATTGGCATATGGACTTCCAGAGTCATTTCCAATAATGACTGGTCCATAAATAGCCATTAGACCTGAAATGATTTCTGTAGTAGAGCCTATGCCATCTGCATTATTCCAGGGATAATTACCACCAATATTGCTCCAGCCTCCTTGAGTTAGTGTACAATAGGTTTCGCAAGTGCCAGAATAGGTAACAGAGCAGCTTGTTTCATTGTCACAAGCATCTGTCACAAGGAAAGTAAAGGTTCTAGAGAACTGTCCATTGATACACTCTGGAAAACCTGTATCGTTTTGAGGGGTCACTGTTATATCGCCTGAGCAATTGTCTGTTACTGACGCCTCTACTTCAAGGAGTATATCGTCCATACATGGAATGGCCGCAATACAAGTCAGCGTATGATCGTCTAGATCAGGACAAGTTGGTGCTGTTAGATCATAAGTTCTAGTGAGGGTAGTTGTAGCTGTGGCAGAATTACCACACTCGTCTGTAACCGTAAAGGAGTATATTTTGGTTTGTGTACATCCATCGGTACTAGTGGATACACTACCCGAATCATCAGCCGAGATATTTCCTCCTGTAGAACAGTTGTCAGTCCAAGTTGCATTCAGACTAGTTGGCCAGTCGGCATTGCATTGATCGAGAGTGTCAGGTGGAGGCACCGAAATGACAGGCATCGTTAGATCATACTCAATTTCAAATCGCTGGGTACAGGTAGTAGTAAGTCCCCCACTAGCCAAAGGGTCATTGGGATCACATCCATTGGTAGCCGAATAAGTTCTTTCCACATAGGCAATACAGTTGTCATCACCATAAACAGGCGCACCGTCGCCCTCCCATACAATCCATACAGCACAATTGCTTGTTGGATTGTTTAAAACAACATCATTGATATTGGGAGCAGGTAAAGTAGGGAAGCTCATAGAATTGATACAGCCATCCAAAGTTTGATCATCGGGACAACTTATATCTGGAGCAACCAAACAAAAACAATCGGGCAATCCAACTTTCCAAGGAATGGTTTGCTCACCACCTTGTAAGCCACCACAAGTACAATCCGAACCATCACCAGCAATTATTCTTGCATCAGACAAAGCAGCCTGAATGTTTCCAGTAGGGTCTGCAGACAAATTACAGTCAAGTAGTACATCTACCCTAATGACGACATTGTCACCTGGGTCTAAACCTTCTACCAAAAATGTAGCATCAAGAGTACAAGAATTGTTGCCTTGACTTGGAGGGTCGCCAAGAGGGGTTCCAGTAACGACAAAAGGATTGGGCATTGAGATGGTTTCGTCTCCATCTAAATTGGCAGAGCCAGGGTCATTGGTGTCATTGATTTGAAACAAAGTAATGTTTGTTACACCAATACCACTTTGACCAGTAGTATTGCACAGCCATTGAAGATCCAATTCTACGGCATAATCGTCGCAGGTCGCATCGGCATCAATAGAAAGTTCTACAAAAAATGGTACTTGGTCGAAGCACTCATAATCTTGAGGCTCTAGCGACTCAATAGCTGTGGCATTGGCACCAAATGCATAATAAACAGAGGCATCCATCGAGGCAGGTTGGGTCACTTGATCAGGATTAGATGCTGCAAAGTCAATGCTTGAAATGGCTCCACACTGTCCGTAAGTTTGAAGTGTAGTTGAAAAAATAATTAATAAAATTGATAAAGATTTTATTAATTGTTGGAGGGGAATAAAATTTTTCATGTTTATTGTGCTTTTTATGTTAGATAATAGTAGTATTGGATTTATGTACTACGTATTAGGCATAAATATCCAATGTCCCTTTTTTTAAAAGTTAGAAAATATTAGGTTTCATACGCTTGCAATACTTTAGGTGTAGCAAGCAATGGCAACAATATGAACACAAAACCTGTCTAGTTATACTAGAAAAATTA